>NZ_JAZDRH010000003.1:0-207833 GCF_047470865.1 Pseudomonas sp. F1_0610 | reverse complement strand
TCACCGTTTGGCTTGGCGCTGCGGTATCTAAGGTGATTTGGTATTCGTTAGATTCTACGCCTTGGTTGCCTGCTGCATCTTCTACGCGGGCGACGTATGTGTAGTTGCCGTCGTTGGCGATGCTGTCAGTAAATTCCCATTGGGTGTTGCTAACTGTGGCTATACCTACTTTTTTACCATCACGGTAAATCACCAGTTGCTCTGTGCTATCTAGTGTTTTGTCTAGGCTGCCTTTGAGCGTTGGGGTTTTGTCGTTGGTGGTGCCGTTGTTGCCAATATCACCTTGGATTGGGTCAACATCGTCGATGATTTGATCAATAGTGGCGACTTGATCTGGGCTCGCGGTGTCTAAGGTGATGTGGTATTCGTTTGATAAGGCACCGGCATTGCCAGCAGCATCTTTAACGCCTGCTGTGTAGGTGTATTTGCCATCGCCTGCTAGGCTGTCTTCAAAGGTCCAGGTGGTGCCTGTTACTGTGGCTTTACCTACTACTTGCCCATTGCGATAAATAACTACTTCCTGACCTGAAGCCAAAGGAGCATCTAAAATTCCTTTAATAGTTGGAGTATTATCATTAGTCACTCCATCGTTGGCAACAATACCAACTACAGGCTCTAGATCATCCTCTACTTCTGTAATAGTAGTTTTCTGTGTGGGCGGTGGGATTATCTCGCCTTCATCATGACCGCCACCACCACCGCCGCCACCGGCAGCGCCACCTGCAACTAACCCTAAGAATACCAGCAGTCCCCAGTTGATATCATTATCAGCAACCCAGACTACAGGCTCTTGCAGTTCACCATTTAATACTTGTACAGCATTAGCTTTATCAACTAAAGCTTCGATAGCTTCTGTATCTAATGTTGATACAGGGGTGTATCCAACTATATCCCCACTTTCAAGCTGTCCAACCACTTGCGATGGGTATAGGTAGTAATCTGTGATAATGATGGATGGCTCTTCTTCATCCAGAAAGAAGATTTTTAAGTCATTACCATCTCTTAATGTAATAATTTCATCTGGGGCATACCCAGTTTCTGGGTTAACAAGAATGTATTCAACGTTTGCTTGCGCTTTAAGGCGCAATGTCTTACCGTCTTTCCCTGTTAAGATTTTGGCGTTTCTATTTGAGTCTGTAATGACACCAATATATAAACTTTTCATAAACTAAACCCGCAAGACAAAACTATTATTAATATAATAATTAGCTATTCAGTTTAATATTGTGACATAGATCTCACTTAAAAATTATTGCAATTAACATTATATTATTTTATTAATTGTTTTCTTTTTATCTATCCACTCTAAAAACTTTTCCAACCTTGCTTTTTTGTCATCTGGAATAGCTAACAAATCATTAACAACAGCCTGCGGAGGTATTAAACCCAAGGCTGCCGCCACAAAAGTCCAGTTAATTATATGGAATATTCCATACCATCCGTTGATTGCATAGTTTTCTATATCGAGCAGCCTTGGTGCTCTTAAACTTACAATTTCTTTGAATGAAAAATATGTGTCAGGATATTTAGCTTGCGCTGCATCACGCCAAAAAGCAGTATCTCGTCTGGGTACATCGTAGTGCATTCTTAAAAAGTCACGGATACCATGCCAAGAACGTAAATTTGCCTCATTAAACTCTGCAATTGTTTTACTGGAAACAATACCTTGACTAAAAGCTATGACTCTTGTGAAGTTTCTTACTTCCTCCACCATCTGGCTAATAGATGTAGCCTCAAGCGGCTCAACAAAACCTGATGCTAGACCAATAGTCAGCATATTTTTTATCCACACGCGCTTATAGCATCCAGATTCAAACTTTATATTTTTTTGTATTTCGACATCAAAACCTAAATAATTCTTTACTTCAGCTACCGCTGCCTCATCTGATAGATGTCGACTACTATAAACATAGCCTGCCCCAACCCTATCTTGGAGAGGAATTTGCCACATCCAACCTGAGCTCATAGCTATAGCGCGGCTCACTAACATAGGGTTTTTCTTAGGATGAGGCATGTAGAAAGGTATAGCACGATCTAGAATAAGATAATCGGTAAAAGACTCCCAATCTGCCTCTTTGCTAGTAGATATGATTTTGCGAGCAAGCCCACTAGCATCAATAATAAAATCGAGCGCTATACTTTCCTTAGTGTCTGTGATGAGATGTGTTACTGTGCCTTCCTGATCTCGAATAACACTCTCAATAACTACGTCTTGATGAGTGACTCCTCGTTCTAATGCTTTATTTTTAAGGTACTTAGCTGTTTTATAGCTATCAAAATGGAAAGAGTTGATGATATCTGTACTATCCGACAATATCGCATTGTGAGCTTCTTCTTGGGTAACATTATTTTTAATATAATGCATACCTCTTATATAGCTATCTAATTGAATACCTTGGTTAATCATCAGTGAAAATAAAGGATAATGCCCATTTTCATGCCATTTGGCTGCCACACCTGATGCTGAGCCAAAAGGGTGGTAAAATACGTCATCAGCCTTTCCCGTTCGCCAGCCTTCATAGCTAAATCCCCACTTAAAGGTAGCATTAGTAGCCTGCTTAAATTCGTCTGGGTCTATATCAACAAATCTAAGGGCTGAAATAAAATTCAATAGCCCCCCCTCGCCTACACCTACAATCCCTATTTTTTCTGACTCTATAACTCTAATTTCAACATTTGGGCTAAAAATTTTTTTTAATGCTAGTGCTGCGTACCACCCTGCTGTCCCTCCACCTAAGATGACAATTCTTTTTATACCTTGAAAATTAATCATCACAGCATCCTTTTATTAAATAGTGTGCTACATAATGTTTACCTTTGAATATAGCTAATTAAAAAACTCAAGTACATAGTGCCATCAATGAGACTTAACAAAACGCAAACTTTAAATGCCCTTAAATTTCTTAGCAAAAGTTTAGCTATTGAGGATCTAGCATCAAGACGCTTAACATGCCAAAAGGCTAGATACAAATTAATGCATCTTATTTTTTAGATAAAGCGCCTAAAAAGAACTGGTTAATTACTAGGCATAAGATAGAACAACTTTTAAAAATGATGGAGAAGCCATTAGATGGCCGGAAACTTTAAACGAAGGATGCAGAACCAACACAGATACATTGCAATGGGCAAATTGCATATCAATTTAGATGATGAGTGCTTAAAGCTCTCTCTAAAAGCCATACTTTGGGTATTTTGAGCAAAAACGAACAAGATTTAATTGTAAGTCAGTCTCCAACTTATCTTTGTTCTACCAAAACAGACTATTTATTAATCATGCGCCCTCGCCTACTGCACTCGTCCAGCAAAGATGTTTCCTCCAAGCACCGACGCATTGTGCATATAGAATACGACAGTTTTGAATTACCTATAGGGCTGACGTGGGTTTAGCTTTATCGCTTGAACGCACTAATTACTTTTGACATTCCGCTCTTTTCTTTCAAAGCCTAAATAACAGATTATTGCCCCACTTTCTATCACATTAATCTCCGCCCAAATGATCTATACTGCCCGCCTCAGCTACATACTGTGCACTTATGAATAACATCAACTAAAGAGACTTTTATGTCAGAGCTAATGGAAGCACTTGAGGACCCTGTAATCATTGGGTTCGCTGTTATTATTTTAGCATTAATCATTGCAATTATTATTGGTATTGTAATGCACCAAAGGAAAATTAATAGTAGCGAGCCCGCCTATACACTGCACTTAGGCGAGCTAGTTATTGCAGGTACTAAGCAATACATAGCTGGGACCTACGAATCCAAAAATATTTTTTCGCAACATGACAATGCACAAGATAAGCTGTTCTTAGAGCACTATAAAATAGGTAACGCCTTTTCAATCTCAGAGATGAACTTCCATATTGCGCGCATTCAAAAACACATCTGGTCAGATGGTTCTATGAGAGCTCAGTTTTCTTATACCCTCTATTTTACAGCCTTTGAAAACATTGAATTTCCTATCCGATTTAATCTGCCATCCAACAAACACATAAGCACGCTGCTATTTGATAAAGAAGGGCTACAGATTTCATGCAATGGGCAAGATGAGCCAACCATTGCGTATGCAGATCTCACCCTAAAAGCACGTGATTCTTATATTGAAATTGCAGCAAATACGCGTAAATATTCGATCCAACGATCTGAGCTAACAGGGCAAGAGCTACATGATCTAGAAGAACTGCTCCATAAGTATGCTGGAAAAATTAATATTAACCAGCTTGATACTTAAAGCCTCATTTCCCAATCTGGCTTTACTTTCTGAGCATGTCAAAAATGCTCTCTAGGGCTAACACTTACCTAGCATGTTTTAGCCTACAAGAGTGATCAGCCTGCAGACAAAATCTGTCTCTGATTAGCTGACAAACTCGATAACGCCTGCAGCCACTCTTAAAAAATAACTGTAATTATCATAATTTTTTAGCATAAATTTGAATTTTATATTTATAGTTATTAATTATTTTGCTTAAAAGTAAAAATATACGCAATAAATAACCATAGCCCTTTGTGACAGTTTGGCGTCTAATAAAACTTAGCAAAACCTGCATATAAGCCGTGTTTCCTCATTTTTAAGATGGCAACACTGGTGGTACACAATGAGGATCGGCCATGAAAGAAAGTATCAAGATTGCCAGCGCCTTAGTCGGCGTTTTAGTCGGCGCAGGCTACGCCTCTGGACAAGAAATTGCGTTATTTTTTGTTAATTTTGGCATGTGGGGCATCTTAGGTTCAGTACTGGGCGCTGTATTGTTTGCGTTTTTAGGTATGTCGTTAGCCAATATTGGAAGTCGCGTAAAAGCCGTTTCCCATAAGCAAGTCATTACTGCTATTTGTGGCAAGTATTTAGGTCAGTTTATTGACTGGTCAATTACCTTTTTTATGTTTGCCATTACGGTAGTAATGATTGCAGGCGGTGCCGCTTTGCTACAACAGCAATACGCGTTAGACACTTCAGTTGGAGGCTTGCTGGTTACTGCTGCCATCATTGCTGTGGTGTGTTTAGACATTCAACGAGTCATTATGCTAATTGGTATCGTCACGCCTTTCTTAATTTTAATTGCGCTGTATTTATCAGGCTATGCGTTTTTTAGTCGTGAACTATCTTTTGACGAATTAGGACTAATAGCACAAGAACAACCCAAAGGAGCTACCCATTGGTTGATCGCTGCTCTGTTGTTTGTGTCCTATAACTTTATTGCTGGCGTCCCCATGTTAGCTATTATGGGTGGCAATGCAACAGGCGAACGTAGTGCTACATGGGGTGGCATTTTGGGTGGCGCAACCTTAGGTATTTTAATGGCAATTATGTCATTAGGCATGCTGTCTCGCTTGGATATCACTGCTGGTTTATCCATGCCAATGCTAGGCTTAGCTGATAAAGTTTCACCTTTTATTGGCTTGGCATTATCTTTGGTGATTTTAGGCATGGTGCTAAATACGGGTGTTGCCATGCTATTTTCTTTCATCGCCCGCTTTCAAGTGGCTGGAACCCGTCATTTTCGTTACAGCACCATAATAATTGGCTTAATCGCTTATGCTGCCAGCTCTATAGGTTTCACAGCCCTTGTAGGCAAAGTGTACCCTGTATTCGGCTATATTGGTTTCTTCTTGATTATGGCTGTCATTGTGGCTTGGTTAAGGATTAAGGTGTTTAAGAAAGCTATTGTATGCAAGCACGCTATTAAGACTAATTAAAAGAGACCGTGCGTTACCTGCTGCGCACGGTATTGATTAAAATCGCCATCTTCTCTTGTGAACTCCATAAAAGTAGAACTAATTCACCACTTAAACGTGAAAAAGTACCGTTCGTCAGGATAAGACCTTAACTTTCTTATTTTTCTCTGAAAAAAACAATAAGTTGTATTAATATCCATAAAAATTATATGTTTATTTGTATAATGTTGTTTTACCAACTGCAGACCTCTAAACAAGCCCTATAAAGCCTACATTTTAGGAGTAAGCCATGACTCATATACGTTTCATGCGCGCCTTCACGCTTATTGAGCTGATGGTAACTATTGCGGTATTAGGAATAGTTCTATTTATTGCTGTACCAAATTTTTATAAATTTGTTATAAAACAAGAGGTTAAAAGCCAAACAAGTGAGCTAGCACTGACTTTAATGTATGCCCGCAGTGAAGCAATGAAACTACAAAAACCTATTGCTGTAGTACCAATGAAAACCAGTAATAATGATCGTTGGGTAAATGGTTGGTGCGTTGTCCCTAAAGGCAAAAATTGCTCTAACACTAGCGACGTATTACGTCAGTTTGAGGTTTCTTCGAACCACATTATTTCCAGCCCAAATACACAGTATGCATCTACGCAACTCGTTTTTACTGCTCGTGGTTCATTAGAGTCAGGAACAGGCTTTATTACATTACAACCTGACTCTAATGATAAAAACCTTAATGAAGGCTCGTTACGTTGTATTGATATTAACCGACAAGGTCGTGCAAGAGTATTAACTGCTAGCGATACTATTTGCCAAGTTGTACAAAAGAGTTAACACATGAAAGCACAGAAAAACGGTTTTTCCTTAATTGAAGTTTTAATCACTTTACTCATTGTTAGTATTGGAATTCTTGGCCTCGCAGCCATGCAGCTAAAAGCTATTCAAAGCACAAATGCTAGCATTCAGCGCTCTCATGCAGTTTGGCTCATGCAAGACTTAGTAGAGAGAATGCGAACAAACAAGCACGCTAGTAATGATACCTTCTTGGCGACAGTTAAATGCAATGCTAAGCCTGCCAAAGCTTGCGCCAGTTATACAGATCCTAAGACAGGGCAAGTTACTAAAGCTCAAGCTTGCACCGCACAAGAAATGGCAACTTTTGACCGCTGGGATACGTTTTGTAGTCAGACTCAACATTATGCGCTACCAGGTATATTCTTTAATAGTCGAGATTCAATTGTTGCCACAACAGACGGAGTCCTGCAGCTAAAACAAGAAAACGACTCTTTGATTTTGAATGCCAAGTGGTACGAACCACATAAAGAAGACAAATATGCCTTTGGTGAAATCGCTGGTGCCTTCTCACAGGAGATCCAACGATGAACGCTGTATTACAAAAAGGTTTAAGTCTAGTTGAGCTTATGGTGGCTTTAGCAATAGGGATGTTTCTAGTTTTAGGAATTATTCAAGTATTTCTTACTAGTCGTGATAGCTACTCAGTAAATGAAGGTATTGCCCGTTTACAAGAAAATGGTCGCTTTTCTTTGGACTTCCTTACCCAGAGTTTACGTCAAGCAGGATATATTGATCCTAAAACAATAGATACTCTTCCTTACGCTATTATTCCTCCGAAAGATAAAGGCTGTAGCTTTGATACTTCATACTGCACAGCAGATGCAAAGGACACTGATCGTATTAGCCTTGCCTTTCAACCACCTATAAATGCGGACGGAAAACGTTACGACTGTGCAGGGAAAGTAGTTTCTGATAATCAAGGAGTCATTATTAATGTTTATACTGTGGTTGAAACTCCCACTGAAACCAACCCAACAGCTAAAAGTTTAGCTTGCAAGTCAAAGGAGTATGACGGTAAAGAAACTATTACAAGTACTTACGCAGACGGTATTTTGGTGGAAGGTGTAGATACCTTACAAATCCAATACGGCCTTGCTGATAAAATTAACTCAGAATCTGTGACACGCTATGTTAGTGCAAATGATGTAGATAACTGGAATATTGTTCGATCCGTCCGTGTTGCTGTAATAGTTAACTCCTCTTTAAATTCTACACAGGCTAGTGAAAAAGTATTTTATCTATTTGATAACGCCCCATTTAAATACAATGACAAGCAATTACGTCAAGTATTTACTACTACAGTTCAAATTAAAAATGTAAACCTTAGGTAATTATTAGTATGAATTACTACTTATTAAATAAGCAAAAAGGCTCAACATTAATTATTGGTTTAGTTTTTTTAGTCATTATGATGTTAGCTGCTGCAACAGGGTTAAAGTTTGCTAATTTTGAAGAGTCAATGTCTGGTCACGCTCAAACAAAAAACTATATTTTTCAACAAGCACAAAGTGAACTTGCATTTAGGTTAAATAGTTTCAATAGTTCTGCAAAAGAGCGCGATTTTTTATTTGAAGCTCTACAGCAACCAGTTGATACAGATATAGAAATACTAAAAACTTTACCTGGCACGTCCCGCGCTCAAGTCGAAATAAAAAACAAATCAGGTTTAAAAGATATTCGTGAAACAAAACTAAGATTTGTTAAAGATACAAGCTGCGGCGACGGTTCAAGCTTAGATCGGTTTGTATGCATTGATTACGAGTTAGAAACTAAAGCAGTTACTGAAAGCAAAGTAAGCAGCAACCAGTTTCAGGGATTAACCTTTCAGAACAACATTAAGAATTAATTATGAAAAAACTATCTTATTTATTATTTTTTTTAATACCCTTTACACACTTGGTTAGCGCTAATAACAGCACAGATGGAATCGATATTATTGAGTATAAAAAATTAATTATAAACTGGTCACCAAATACAGACTCGTTAGGCAGCATCTTAGCTATACCTTATTGCAATGAGTGCGATGCCACCCGGTACAAGATAACTAAAAGCACTCAATTATTTATATTATCAAATCCTCAACCTATAGAGATTTTACGTAATAAAGTTGATTGGACTGGTGCTATTGGTGCTGATTTATCAAAAAGCGAAGATGCCTTAATAGTTAAGATTTACGGAGAATAGTTAGCATGCCATTATTTAAACTTAAACCTTTAACTACCGTTATATTAAGTTTCTTCTTTACAAGCACTGCATTACAGACCGCTTGGGCTGATGATACAGAAATTTATGTTCCTAAAGATGTACCAGCAGATCAACAAGTAAGGCCTAATATTCTGTTTGTTTTGGACTCATCAGGATCAATGGGGTCGACTGTCAATGGAACCAACCCACGGCAAACAAGAATTCAAGTATTACATGCCGTAGTTAAAAACTTAATTACTGATTTATCTGCTCAGCGTAATGTTAATATTGGCATCATGGAATACTACTGGAGTGGACAACGTGGTATTTTGCGCCAACAGATTACACATGCAACACCAGAAAATAAAAATCACTCATTAGAGATTGTTGGAACCATTGAAGATAATGGTAATACACCTCTTCAAGAAACTTATTACAGCGCCTATCAATACCTTTACGGAGAACCTGTCAACTATAGCTTTAGCACTAAACGGCAAGATAATGGTTCAAGAATAACACGCGCGCCCTCTAAAAACTTTGGTACACCTATCCAACACAGCTGCCAAAAAACACATATTATTTATGTAACTGATGGCGCTCCAACTTCTGATGGTTATAAAGCGCAAATCCAGCAACTTGCTCGCCATAATAAAGTATTCACGGATAAGAACTGCGGTAATGGTGGCCAAGCTCGCTGCATGCGTGCCCTTTCTGAATATATGGCTAATAATAATATGGGGGAAAAAGGCACTTTCCCTAACCCGACAGGCCGTATTCAAACCGTTACCAGTCACTTTATTGGTTTTGCTTTAGATCTGCCTTTTCTACGTGAAGCTGCAGAAGTGAGTGGCGGTAAATATTACTCTTCAAACAACGTTTCAGGTTTAACTGAGGCATTAAAGTCGATCGTTGTTGATATCACGGCGGAAAATACAAGCTTCGCAGCACCAAGTGTGGCAGTCAGCGCTTATAACAATCTTAATTTTCGTAACGAACTGTATTACGCCCTATTTAGACCAGCCGAAGGTGCTAATTGGATTGGGAATGTAAAAAAATACAAACTGATTACCCGTGATGACAAAGGACAATCTTTAGCGTCTCCAATGATTGTTGGTGAGGATGGTAAAGCGGCTGTTGATGACACTACAGGTTTTTTCAAAGATTCTGCTAAAAGCTTTTGGTCAACTGAAGTTGATGGTTCTGATGTCGGCCGTGGTGGTTTTGCTCAACAGTTAACACCAGCAGCCCGCACTATTTATACATGGACAGGCTCTGACCTTAAATTAGATAGTTCCTCTACAACCAGCTTGGAAAAACTTGTTAATAAAGGCTCGCTTGCTCCAGCAATAACTAACAAAATTTCTTATACTCAACTAGGTGCAGCCAACGAAAACCATAAAAACTCTATTCTTCGTTGGATTCATGGCTATAACAAAACCAATGGTACTGCCCGCAATACTATTGGTGATGTATTACATAACGAACCTCGTTTAGTGGCTTATACCACTGATGAATCTCCTAATAACGATGGTACAAAAGAACAGTTAGTTATGTTTTTTGGTACCAACGAAGGATTCCTCCATGCAGTGGACCCTAAAGATGGCAAAGAACATTTTGCGTTTCTTCCAAAAGAGCTACTCAGCGTGCCTGCTAAATACCATGACAACTACCAAGGCTTTGGACGCAAGGCATATGGTTTAGATGGTTTTATCTCTGTATGGACTGAATACTCTGCACTTTCAACCAAAAAAACAAGAACAGCCCAAAAAGTAAATCTTTACGCTGGCATGCGCCGAGGCGGCAGTAACTACTATGCTTTAGATGTACTTGACTATAAAACACCAAAACTCAAATGGGTAATTAAAGGGGCATACAACCCAGAAGATGAAATATCAAAAGGTTTTGAATCACTCGGACTCACGTTTTCTGCCCCAAAATTAGCTGACATTAATATCAATGGCAAAAAAACCAAGGTGCTAATTTTTACTGGCGGCTATGATAAGTTGCATGACGAAACCAGCACCAGTAAGCCTAAAGATGACGAGCTTGGTAATGCACTCTACATTGTCGATGCTGATTCAGGAAAGCTGTTATGGCGTGCTGAAAAGCACAATAGAGGTAACCTGCAAATCCGTGAAATGACAAACAGCATGCCTGCTAGCCCTACCTTAATAGATAGCAATAGCGATGGCCTGATTGACATTATTTATGTGTCAGATTTACGTGGGCAAATTTTCCGTTTCGATATCAATAATGCCAATAGTTCCGCTACGCCTGATATTAACGGCCGATTATTTGCTAGCCTTGCAGGAACTACTATTAATGATAACCGCCGTTTCTTTAACTCACCTGATGTTGCTCTAATTCGTGATCAAGGTCAGAAGCCATACTATACCGTTTCAATTGGCAGTGGCTTTAGAGAAAGTCCATTACATGACCAAATTGATGATCGTTTTTATGTGCTACGTGACCCAAATACCGCGGCAAACTCTAATACTTCCAGTACAGTTATTACTGAATCGACTTTAACTGATGTATCTGGGTTAGAGAACAATACACAAAAAGCAAAAGAGGCTTATGCACGTATTGCTGGATATGAAGATGAAATTAACCGCTTAAACCAAGCAGTGCGTGATGCTGAAGCTGCCTTCGAGCAACTGAAAGAACAAACAGGCTATAACAAAGTCTATGAGGAATATTTAGCAAACACACAGTTAGTTGACCAACTCCAAGCTGACATTGATAAGCGCCTTGATGACCATTACAAGGATATAGAAAAAACCAACTATAAAAATCAACTTTTCTTTGATCAACACGCTGAAGAGACCCATACACAAGCTGTGCTATTAGAGCAGGCCCTTGAGTGGCAAAATACACTAAAAGCTTTAAATCAAGGCTCTAATGTAGACAAAATACTAGCGCAAGAGCTAGCAAAACGCCTGAGTGCTATTGTTACACTGCATAATGATACTGAGCAAAATAATCAAACCATTTTGGAACACGAAAACTTTCTGTTAATACATCAAAATGATCCTGAGTTAACCAATGCTCTGCGCAGCGAGATTAACCAGCGTTATCCTAGTATTGATTTAAGTGATCCTGCTGTAGGTGATTTTTTAGATATAGCAAACCAAGTTGAAGCTGAAATTAACAAGATGCATGATGATTTCAAGCAAAGCACTAACACTCAGAAACGAACTGATATTGCACGCAATAGTCATGATATAAAAAATAAATTAAACGAAATTACACAAGCTCGCCAAAATGGAGAGAATACAGATAAACTTCTTAGTGAACTTGATACTTTATTGGGTGTAGCACCAGATAATACTGCTGACATACAAAATCTACTCAATAACAATCTTGCGCAACAAAATACAGAAATGACTGATTTAGCTAGAGCATTCAATGCACTGCAAAATGACATTAGAGCGAATGAAGCATTAATTGTTCAAGCACAAGCAACGGCTAGTGATGCACAGAAAAGAGCAGAGCAAATTGCCCTGCAAAATCACTTTGATATTGCATTTAATAAAATCGAAGAGACTCTAGAAAAAGCTGGCAACCCTAATCAAGGGATTCCTAACTTGCGTCAAAAAATTAATGAAGAGTATGCCAATTTGAATTTGACGGATAATACGTTAACTGAATCCCAGTTAGAGGATCTTAAGCGCAGCAAAGGTTTCTTCTTACGCTTAACGCGTGGAGAAAAAGTTTTAGCTGACTCAGTTTCCTTCAGAGGCAACGTGCTTTTCAGTACTTTCCGTCCAACAGGTGGAGCTATTGATGTGTGCGGCTCTGACGTTGGACGCGGAAGAACTTATGCATTAAGTTTACGTGATTCAACAGGCGCATTAAGCAAACTAGTTAATGGGGTAGAAACGCCTGTGCGGTATGTAGAACTAAATAAAAATGGAATTCCGCCATCCCCAACTGTTGTTATCGGCGAAGATGGTTCAATTATTCTGACAGGTACTGAAATTATCAGTAGTGGCGAAAATAACCAACCTGTACGTGCTACATATTGGAGAGAGCAATAATGCAAAAGGGTTTTACACTCATTGAGCTCTTGGTTGTTGTTGCTATTGTCGGGATTCTAGGTGCAATTGGGTATCCAAATTATGTGGAATACACGCTTAAAACAGATCGCACGGAAGGTAAAGCACACATTATGGCCGTACTTACTGCACAAGAACGATACTTTAATCAACATATGAGTTATACAACGGACTGGACCACGCTTGGAATTGCCAAGACATCTGAAACAGGTCGTTATGAGCTACGTCTCGTAAAGTGTTCCAATCTAGAGATTGCACAGTGTATTAATGTACAAGCCACACCAAAACGTAGCGACCCTAACTGCGGTGTACTTAGCATGGACAACAGAGGTATTAAAACCGCCTCTGGCAATAAACGTGCTGAGCAATACTGTTGGTAAAGTCTTATGACGCCTTGCCAGCCGCGCTTTTAGCGCGGCTTTTTATTTTGTACAACTTGTAATGCACGCTTATTCGCGTTTTATGTAACCTGTGACTCTATTTCCTATTTAATCTAAGCTAAACTTAAAATAGTTTTTCCGTTACATTAAGATATAGTTAGCATCTTGTATTTTATTTTGCTCACGTTCTGTATAACCCGCCTAGGAGGGGTTAATGACTGATTCTACTATCAATGGATTAGGCGGCGCTTTGCTGCGTTCTGGTCGTAGTGGCGATTATGCTGCTTTAGGTGAAGTCGGTCAGCCCGTGTATCGGGTGGCTTTACAGTTGCGTGAAGCCATTAAACGCAAGCTAGGTGCAACGCCAGAGGATGCTAGTTTTAACTATGCTGATCACTTAGCCGTGCCTCAGAGTGACCAACTAGCTGACCGCATTGATTGGTACAGCAGTCTGCCCGGTGATGTGATTCCTTGGACATCAGCCACAGAAGAAGAACGTGAATCAGCTCGCGAACAATTGCGCAGCTTTGAAGAAAAGCTCAATGCCTACGGTGCAGAACTAACTGCGCATCTAGCAAAGAAAGCAGAGCAGCGTTCTAGCTCACCTAACTCATTAGATCAACAGGTTTTTATTAAGCTATTAACCAAAGTTTTACATACGCCAACAGCTGATTATGTCTACCTTGTTAATGGTCGCCCTGTACTGACATTTTGGGGGTTCACGCTACCTAACGCTAAGCTACCAACTGATCCTTTGTTGCCGTTAATGGCTATAGCTAAGCCAGTTATTGCTGCCCCTATTGTTGAAGCAGCCCCAGAGCCTGTCATTGAAGAACCAGCACCTGCTAAGCGCCCTTGGTGGCGTTTTTGGTGGTGGTTATTGCCTTTACTGCTACTCTTACTACTGCTGTGGTTACTATTTGGTCTACGCAGTTGTGATCCAAAGCTGGCAACAGATTTAGGCATTCCTAATCTCTTAGGCGATACACCAGAGAAAGTTGAAGATCCTAAGCTTCCAGAGTTAGAAATACCAAAAATTCAGCTTCCAGATGGACGTTGGGTACCTGCTAAGTCTATGGCCGCACAAGGTTTAGAAGGCGCTTTGCCGCCAGTGCCTGAAGGTCAAGCGCCTGTAGACGCTGAACAGCCAAGCACTGATCCCGCTCAGCCACCTGAATTACCACAAGATCCACAAGCTACTCCGTCTGAGCAACCGGAAAACCCACAGCAACCGCCTGCTATTGAAGCCCCAAAAGCAGAGCAAAATCCAGATGCTCAGCAGCAACCAACGCCGCCTCAACTGCCAGAAGGTGCGCAACCACCAGCAACTGCTCAAGGGAATGACTTACAAATTCCACCTGAAGCGGCGCAAAATGGGCAAGCTGACTTCCTAAATGGTAAATGGAAAGCGGGGGCTGGCATTCAGGACAAAGAGACTGGCAAGCCTTTGCGACTAGAATATAATTTTGATAAAGGTAAAGGGCAGGTCACGGTAGAACGTGCTGACGGCATGCGTTGTACGGGTGATGTAAATGCTCAAATGAAAAGTGGTAGTTTGTCTATTGATAGCCAAGGACAAGCTAAATGTGCCGATGGATCAAGCTATGACATGCCTGCTATTACCTGTGCTCCTGGTGCAAAAAGCGCCGCAGACTGCACAGGCAACTATGGCAATACTCGCTTCCCAATGTCGATGCGCAACACACAATAACTACGGATTGATAAAGCATGCTACCGGAACTGACACAATTTGAAGACACCGTAACACTGGTCAGCAATACTGGCATTCAGTTTATGGATTTTGGCTTAAAGTTACAGGCCAACAAAGAACCCAGCGGTCAATTCGTAAAGGTAACCAACGAAACCGTTACCTTAATGGCGTACAACCCTGAAGAAGACTTTTTCTTTTATGACAAAACGCCTGAGTTGATTTCGCAAAACATTGTGAAAGGCGAGCCAGAATACGATGTTCCACTAGAACAAAGCCTAAATTTGTTAAACGGGCATTGGCTACCACTGCCCTTCTTACGTTTTATTGCACCCTATCGCTATGATCAAGGCCCAGCTAACTGGGCACGTATGCGTATCGTGCAATTAGAAGAGCCTGATATTGACGGCAACAATTACCGTTTAACTATTGGCTTTGATACTAACTTAATGCCAGCCAATGAGCATGCAAGCTATTTAGCGCCTAGCGATAAAGATGTGAATGCTGGCGTTACGTTTAAGCTTACCAATACGGTCGAACTGACTAACTGGTTCTTTACACAAGAATGGGTTAATAGCTGGATGGAAAATATTTTCCTTGAAGCTTCGACTCATTTAGATGCACAAGATATTGAAGATGCGATTGATCGTCGCGAGCCTCAAGCGCATTTACTAAACGTCCTAGCATTAATTTGCAAAACGACAGTACATAAAAGTAGCACCCAGCCAAAAATTGAAATTCCTCAAGTAAAAATAGTAAATAGCGATCGCACTAACTTATCACCTGCTATTCCTGTGGACTTAGTCCTAGACGTGGGCAACTCACGCACTTGTGGCATTTTGATTGAAAACCACGGTCAGGCGGGTTCAGGTTTAAAAAATAACTATATTTTGCAATTACGCGACTTAGTGAGACCTGAATGTGTTTACAATCACCCCTTTGAGAGCCGCATTGAATTTGCCCAAGCTGTTTTTGGTAAAGAAAACTTTGCTGTAAAAAGTGGACGTAACAACGCATTTTTATGGCCAACTATTGCCCGTGTTGGCTCTGAAGCCGGGCGCTTAGCTAGCTTACGCCGAGGCACTGAGGGCTCTACTGGCTTATCCAGCCCGAAACGCTATTTATGGGATGAATCAGCTTATGATCATGGCTGGCGGTTTAACTGTTCATTCATTAAAAATGATACGGAAGCACATGCCACTGCTGCGCCGTTCTCTCATTTAATTGATGAATATGGTGAAGCCTTATTTACACTGGATGAGCTAGATCGTTTACCCGTATTCCTACCGCGTTACAGTCGCAGCTCATTAATGACATTCATGCTGTCGGAAGTGATTGCTCAAGCACTTTGCCAAATCAATAGCCCAGCGCAACGCTCACGCCAAGGTTTAACGCACACACCTCGTCGACTGAATAGTATTACGTTGACGGTTCCACCAGGCATGGCACAAGCTGAGCGTGCTATTTTGCAAGACCGCTTGAACCAGGCCATTGGCTTAGTATGGAAAAGTCTTGGCTGGCATAAAGGTGATGAAAATCCATTTAAAGCGCCACATGATCAAAGCACTGGCATAGATATTCCAATGCCAATAGTACCGCTACCACAAACACGCGTAGAGTGGGACGAAGCCTCATGTGGGCAATTGGTATATCTCTATACAGAGATCAACGAAAACTTTGCCAGCCATCCAGAAGAGTTTTTCAAAGCAATTGCGCGCCCTGACAAAGAACTGACGGCTGGCAAAGAAAAAATCACCTTAGCCACTATTGATATTGGCGGCGGCACCACCGACCTTGTTATTACAGACTATCGTTTAGATCGCGCAGGCGGCACTAGCAGCGGTAGTAATGTGCATATAGTGCCAAAACAACGCTTTCGTGACAGCTTCAAAGTGGCGGGCGATGATATTGTTCTAGATGTTATCCAAACCTTCGTTCTACCCAGCTTAAGCCATGCGCTTAGCAACCTTGGCGTACGTGAGCCTGAATCCTTAATGTCTGTGTTATGTGGCAATGAGTCCGTCAGTACGCAAAATGAGATTTATCGCCAACAGCTCACCTTACAAGTATTCTCGCCGATCGCGTTGAATATTCTAAAAACGTATGAGCAATTTGACCCAGAAACGCCTGAAGGACGCCGTAACTTTGCCTTTGCAGAACTAATGCAAGGCTCGCGCGCCAGCCAAGAAGTGCAAGACTTTGTACTAGGTGCGATTCGACGTAACCTTGGTACCGCCGATGTGAGTTTTGACTTACATAGTGTGCAATTGACAGTGGATCTTGCCAAATTACATGGCATGTTCTTATCGCGCGATGTGACAATTATGGATGCGCTTTCAAGCCTGTGTGAAGTTATCACTCAATATCCATGTGATGTGCTGTTGCTGACAGGCCGTCCTTCGCGCCTACCTGGTGTACAAGCCTTCCTGCGTAAGAATTTACCTTTACCGCCAGGCCGTATTATTCCGATGCAAAGTTACCACACGGGCGGTTGGTACCCATTCCATCGCAATGGCATGATTGATGACCCAAAAACCACAGCATCTGTTGGTGCTATGCTATGTTTGTTGGCCGCTAATCATAATATTCAAAACTTCTATTTCCGCTCAATTGACCTTAAACCTTATTCAACCATCCGCTATTTTGGCATCATTGATAAGGACAACTATATTGGTCAAGGCGACGTGCTATACAACAACATTAAAACTCAAGACAACGCTATTGTGTTGCCAACAGTAGACGGGACAGAGGATGGTGAAACGCCACAGCTTGAGCTTCGTGGTGATATTCGCCTAGGTTTCCGCCAGCTACCTATTAAACGCTGGAGTGCTTCACCGCTCTACACCTTGCGTTTTACGCCACAAGGCAAGGAAAAATATAACCGCGCCTCGGCACAGAGTAACGACCTTCCTGTACTGAGAGTTCGTTTAAAAGTAAGTGCCAAAGAAAGCGAGAAAAAGATGGGCATTATTAGTGACCGCCTAGTGATCGACCGTGTGGAATGTAATGTGCAAACCAGCTTTAACGCCCGCGCTGATCTCAAACTAGAGCTAAATACTATGCTTGACTCAGATATGAGCGATACTAACTATTGGCTAGACAGTGGAAGTGTGAAACGCAAATGAACCCAAATACATTAACTGCGCAGCAGCAACAACTGATTAGCAAATGGGGAAAAATCTACGACGGTGCTGAACAAGCATTAAACTGGATTGAGGAAGTTCGCCCAAATGCACCACGTCTAGACGCCGAAGCCGATGCTTTCAATCTCAAGCTCTATCGTGCACGTAACCTAGCTAAAAGCTTAAAACGCGTAGCAGGCACGCCAATGACGGTGGGCTTCTTTGGCCTTTCACAAGCGGGGAAGTCCTATCTTATTTCGGCTTTGGCAGCCGATGATAGTGGCGAACTAGAAACCGATATTGGTGGTGGCTCACGGTTAAACTTTATAGACCATTTCAACCCTATTGGCAGTGGTAAAGAAGCTACTGGCCTAGTAACACGTTTTACCTGTCAAGGTAGCACAGTTGAAGATGCCAACTACCCTTTGGAGTTGCGCTTATTCAATGAAATTGAAGTGGCTATGATTCTTGCCAACTCATGGTTTGAAGATTTTGACCAAGAACGCATTGATTTTGAAATCACTGAAGAGCTTATTGCGCAAACCTTAGCACCATTTGATGACTTAGTATGCTCCTCACCTGTTCCAGGAATTATTGCCGAAGATATCGTTGCTTTGGCAGACTATCTACGTAACAACTACCGTAGTTCTGTTAGTAAACTTGAAGCCAACTACTGGCCTCGCTTGATTCAAATTGCGCCTTATCTAAGTGTTAGCCAACGTGCACAAGTACTGTCTATTATATGGGGACAACAAGGCTTAATCAGCCAAACCTATGTGCAATTAGTCGGGGCACTGCATCAGCTAGGTCTTCCTGAGAAAATTTTTGCGCCTATTAATGTGTTAGTGCAAAACAAAGATGGCAAGCTAGTACAAACTAACAGCATTATGAACGTCAACACGCTGAGCATGTTAATGACAGCGCGTGATATCCCATTGCAAGTACGCCCTTTTAACAATGGGCAACTGGGCAACCCTACGCAAATTCTAACGGGTCAGCTAACGGCACTGACTACAGAATTAGTTTTTCCACTCGCTAATCCACCCAAAGATGCCATTGTAGAGCAAGTCGATCTACTCGACTTCCCTGGCTATCGTACACGTCAAAAGCTGTTAAAAATCGAAGATGCGGTTGAAAGTGGCGATAATGCCAGCCCTGTTTCGCGCTTAATTTTGCGGGGCAAAGTCGCCTATTTGTTTGAACGCTATACCACCTTCCAAGAAATGAATGCCTTGGTTATGTGTACAAGCTCTTTCAAACAAAGTGAAGTTGTGACTGTAGGTCCTGTGCTTAGTCAATGGATCAGCAAAACACAAGGCGCTACTCCAGAAGAACGTAAAGGCCGTAATGGCTTAATCTGGGCGCTGACCATGATGGACGGCTTTATTACTAACGCGCTCAATCTGAAAAAAGAGCAAATGGCAGAATCCTGTGAAAACATGATTAACCTGACCATGGTGGAGCGCTTTGGTAACTTTGACTGGATGAAGGAATGGGCGCCTAACCAAGCATTTAACAATACGTTCTTGGTGCGTAAACCACGTTTACAAACACCATTTATCCAGCTAGATGGCGAAGAAAATGAAACAGGTATTATTGATCAATTTTCAGAAAAACTGGCTGATCTGCGCGAAACTATTATTAATACCGACCCTGTAAAAGCCCATGTAGCACAGATTGACCAAGCATGGGATGCCATGTTAGGGCTAAATGATGGTGGTATTACCCGCTTTAGTAGCAGCTTTACAGGCATTGCCAACCTTGACTTCAAACTTAGTCGCATCAATCAACAATGGGAACAATGGCATGAATCCGTTACCTCTGGCTTAAAACGCTGGTACCAAGAAGATGGTGATGCCGCGCTGGGCGAGAAGAAAGCAAAAGCGCAATTAATTCTACAAAACCTAGGTCCACAGTCTGCCTCTATTGGCGAGTTAATGAATTATTTAGCTATTCCTGATGATACGCTGCGTAACCTCTATCTTAGTGGTGTATATGAAGAAGATAGCCATGAGGACGAAGGCGAGGAAGGTAGCAAACCTGCTGACAGCGCACCTAACTTCTATGGCAACGACAGCGGTTTTGATTTTGGTAATATTTTTTCTAACGAACCTGCTCCTGTCGCAGAAAACCAAACCCGTAAAATAAACAGCCATGAGCATCGTTTTGCCAAAGCTGTATTTAGTGCATGGGTAAAACACTTGCGTGAATTATCCGAACGTCAGCAAGTATTAGGTATTTTGCGCTTAAGTCGTGAAGCCATTACAGCACTCACAGACGAGATCATTACCGCAAGCTACCGCTATGAGCTACAAGAAAAGCTAACTGAAGCCTTACTAGCGCATACACAAACGGGCACACGCCGCGAGCAAACCGTCGAAAAACAAGTGCTGACAACGCAAATTATTTTGCAAGACTACATTGCGTGGCTAGGCAATTTGAATCTAGCTAAAGATCAGCGTCCTGTTCGTATGCAAAACCAGCCCGGCCATGTGTTTGACTATTACGACACTGAAGGCCCAGCTGACTTACCGCAACTTGGTGAAAAGCCAGAAGATCCAAGCCGTCGTTATTTATTTGACTGGTTTACTGCTATTGTTGATATCACCTTAAATAATGCGGGTCACAGTCAAGGCCGCGAAATTAGCTTAGAGCAAAATAATGCGCTAGGTCGTGTTTTGGAAACTTTTGAAGGTTAATCCCCAATGAGAATTAATGTCCGCCTTATGCCACTCACGCCCAACTATCCTGGGCGGGCAAAAATGTGCATCCGCAACTGGGAAGGCGCTATATCTGGCCTTTCTTTCTCAGTGCAACGTAACCAAGACGGTAATTACTTAGATGGTAGCCAGAACACCTGGAATAGCAGCCCTTATTGGTTCATGCTAAGCGATCTAGAAAGCCTAGGTGATGACTTGTCAGTCGATGTTGGCGCAGATCTTATTGACCCTATTCTAGAAAATATTAACGCCAACTATCGCATTACTGTGCGTGATGAAACTGGCGCACAAGGCATGGGCATTCTCAAGCCTGAAGCCAGTTTACTGCCTTCTAGCGCGCTAGGTAGCAGCCAAGATCACCAAGCTAAAGGGCAACTGGCCAAGCCTGCTGCGCCCATTGCAGAACCTGAGCCTGAAGTTATTCCTGAGCCAGAACCAGAAATCACGCCTGAACCTGAGCCAGAACCTATTGTAGCTGAACCAGAACCAGCCCCCGAACCAGCACCAATGCCTCCTCCTGCACCGCCTATGGCGGAAAAAAAGAAAGGCGGCAAAGGATTATTAATTATTCTGCTATTGGTAATTGTACTGGCTATTATTGGCGCCGCTGTCTGGTGGTTGTTAAATCAGAAACCGAGTGCGCCCAGCTCAGCAGAACCTGAGAATAAAGGTGGCAGTTGCTCCGTAGACAGTATGAAATCTGAAAACGAGCTAAGCTTTATTCAAAGCTGCTTAAAAGAAACAAAAGATAGCAAGGCGATTCTAGAGGTCATCCAGCAGGCTAAAAGCAATAATCACTGTGGTATTGCACAACGTCTATATGCCAACCGTGCACAAGCAGGTGATGTGCTAATCGCACTAGCTTACGCCAAAGAATATGATCCTAAATTCTACCAATCTAACGCTTGCTTTAAAGAAGCCGATGCCAGCACTGCAAGCTACTGGTATGAAACCGTAATTTTAAACGAGCCTAACAATACTGAAGCTAAACAACGCTTAGAGGAATTGGCGCCGTGAAACTCAATCTATCTCACCTAGCGCTAGCTTTAGCTAGCGTTTTCAGTGCTCAAGCCGCACTGGCCGCAGATAAACCACTGCTGCAAGAAGGTAAAAAAACACTCTACCAGCGTGTGTTAACAACACCAGGCTGCAAATTGGCAGACCAAGCTGGGCAACGTACAGGCAAAGAACAAGCCGCATTTAGCCGCTTTTATGTGTATGAACGCAATAACAGCACAGGTGGCGAATGGCTAAAAGTAGGCCCTGATAGCTATGGTAAAACTGTCGGCTGGCTACCCGCTAACTGTACAGTCGATTGGAAAATGCAGCTAACGCTAGCATTCACCAACCCCGCTAACCGGGATCGTTTACTCTTTTTTAAAGAACGTAAAGACTTAGAAAGCATACTCGACGCTAGTAACCCTGCGGCTGCTGTGGCGCCATTGCGTAGTTCCTTAAAAGCCAACAACAGCGCCAAGGGTGTTGTTGCACAGGAGCCTGAGTTCTACATTGATTTACAAAAGCAGTTTTATCTATTGCCGATTTTAAGCGGCGAAGAAGTCATGACGGAAGAAGGCTTCCGCACCCGTGTTCTCAATGTTGCCTCGGTTAGCAAAGAAGATGCGCAAAACTCAGCTACAGGTGGTGCACGTGCTGTTAATACGACTAGTCAGTTAAAAGAGTTTAGCGCTTCGGTTGTATTTGTTATTGACTCCACTATTTCCATGCAGCCCTATATTGAGCGTACACGCCAAGCTGTTGAGAATGTTTATAAGCGTGTGGAGTCTGAAAACCTAGGAAAGCAAGTTAAATTTGGCTTGGTTTCATTTCGTAGCAGTATTAAAGATCGCCCAGGATTGGAATACGTCAGTAAAATGTATGCCGATCCAAGCACCGTTAAAGATGGCGCTGACTTCTTAAATAAAATCAAAAGCTTAAAGCAAGCCAGTGTTTCCACAGCCTACTGGTATGAAGATCCACTCGCAGGTGTTATGCAAGCCCTTGACCAAGTCAAATGGAACGAGTTTGGTGCACGCTATATCATCCTTATTACGGATGCTAGTGGCATGGAAGGTGATGACCCGCTTAGCTCAACGGGTTTAAATCCTGATCAAGTGCGTCTTGAAGCCAGCAAATCTGGTGTGGCAATCTATACCCTACACTTGAAAACACCGCAAGGTGTTAAAGACCATGCACGCGCTGAAGCCCAATATCAAACCCTTTCTACTTACACGCCAACCAATACATCACTCTACTATCCTGTTAATGCCGGTGATGTAAATGAGTTTGGGCAAAAAGTAGATGCGCTAGCCAATGCCATCACAAGCCAAGTTAAAGCCGCCTATTTAGGTGATAATGCTATTGGTAGTGCAGCCAATGCCGAAGCCCCTAATAAAGACAAAATGTTGGAAGATGCCAAACTCATTGGACATGCTATGCAACTGTCTTATTTGGGCGCAAAAACAGGGGCTAAAGCGCCGCCTGTTTTCCAAGCGTGGATTAGCGATCGCGACCTAGTCAAACAGAATATTCCAACCACAGATGTGCGTGTTTTACTCACCAAAGCGCAACTAAGTGATCTTAGCGACATCATGAAAGAAATTTTAGATGCGGCTAACGAAGGCCTCATTTCTCCGTCAGAAATGTTCAGCCGTTTACGTAGCGTAGCTGCCACTATGGGGACCGACCCTAACCAATTGCAGCAAAAAGATAATGTAAAACTCGCTGAACTGGGTGTAATGGGTGAATACTTGGAAGATCTACCCTACCAAAGTGAAGTGCTGAATCTGGACGAAGAAACATGGAAAGGCTGGGACGGTCTAGCTCAAGAAAAGTTTATTCGTAATGTCAGCACCAAACTACGCCATTACCAACGTTATAACGCTGATGTCGACCGCTGGGTAAAACTCAGTGAAAGTGCCGACGCACGTGAAGACGTTTATCCTGTGCCTCTTGAGATGATGCCTTAATGCTTAGCATTGCAGGATTAAACATAACCCGTGGAGCAGGGGCGCAACAACATTGCGTGACCCTGCCCGAACTTAAGCTCGATGCAGGGCAAGTGCTCGCTGTAACTGGCGAGAGTGGCTGTGGAAAAAGTACCTTATTGGAAGCTATTGGGTTATTACTAAAACCTGAGCAAGTAAACGTATTCCAACTGGGTGATCCTAGTGTGGATATTGTGCAACTTAACGCAGCTCATAACGATAACGCACTGGCGGATATTCGCGCTCGCTATCTAGGCTTCGTGCTACAAAATGGCGGCTTATTACCCTTCCTAAATGTACGCGATAATATTCAATTACCCCGCCGTTTACTGGGTTTGACGCAAACCAGTGAACATGTTGAGCATGCCATCAATGTACTTAAACTAGAGCATTTGCTTAATAAACTACCTCAAGCCTTATCTATTGGTGAGCGCCAGCGCGTAGCCTGTATACGTGCTATCGCCCATGAGCCACAATTATTGCTAGCCGATGAACCAACCGCTGCTCTGGATCCACACAGTGCCCATCGTTTATTTGAGCTTTTTTTAGAGCTGGTAGCAGAACTTAAACTCAGCGCTTTAGTCGTCTCACACGACTGGTCACTCGTCAAAGAGTTTGAGCTGCCTACCCTGCAAGCTAACTGTCAACCTGGAGTAACTAGCTTTGTCCTCTGCGACTCATAGTTTGGCATTATTGCTGCGACTGGCCTGTCGCGACCTTTGGCATGACCGCAAGGTCTCTTTTTGTATTGGCGCTTCTCTTGTCGCTGTAATAGCTCCTTTGTTGTTGTTATTTGGTCTTAAATACGGTGTTGTTAATCAGCTGCAAGAAGACTTACTGCAAGACCCACGTAATCTAGAAATCAAAATGCTTTCTAGCGGCAACTACACAACAGAATGGATAGAACAGTTACAGCAACAAGCCGAGGTGGGTTTTGCCATTGGGCAAACACGCTCATTAAATACGCAAGCCGACCTAATTGTGGATAACCGCCGTTTTGTAGAAAACGCTGAAATTATCCCTACAGCAGCCAAAGATCCCCTACTCAACACTGAACTGAGCCAACTTACAGACCAGCAAACAATTCTCAGTGCGGCGGCCGCCCAGCGTTTAAATATTCAGGTTGGCGATACCCTTCGTTTACGTGCATCACGCAAGCTAGATAACGTCAATGAGCGCGGTGAACTGCAACTACAGGTAGTTGCCATTCTGGATGCTACTCGCTTCTCTCGTCCTGCTGCTTTTGTTAGTCAACCTCGCCTTATTAGCTTAGAGCAATTTCGAGATGGCGTGCTTATTCCTGATTACGGCTTAACTACTGGTAGCGCATTAAGCACACAAGCCACTACATTTTCTAAAGTGCGTCTTTATGCTGCGCATATTGATGCTGTTAAACCTATTATTAATCAGTTAGAGCAACAACATATTGAAACCAGCAGTCGATTAGCTGAGATTGAAAATGTCAAAGCTATTAATAAGGTACTTGGACTCATTTTTGCTGTGATTGCCTTAACGGCTTTGATTGGCTGTATAGCTTCACTTATTGGTGCTTTTTTAGCCAATATTGACCGCAAACGCAAAGACCTTGCTGTTCTACGCCTATTAGGTTTTACCAAGTTTTCTGTCGCTTTCTATGTTGTTATACAAGCCTTATTAATTACTTTACTCGCCTATGTGGTAGGTCTAGGCTTATACAGCTTAGGTAGCGAATTATTTAATAGTGTTTTGGTTAGCAGCGAAAATACTAATAACTTTGCCTGCAAAATAACCTTCACCCATGGCGTACTTGCTTTATTATTAGCCGTATTGGTTGCTGTTGCAGTTTCCAGCATAGGCGCACTGCGCGCGATACGCATCCAACCTGCGGAGAGTTTACGTGAACTATAATTGGATTAAATTAAGTTTTCTTGCCACTGCGGTGAGCTTCACTACAGCGGCCAACGCACAAATTGCTTGGGACGAAAAACATTATAACCCTGCACCCAGTGCTGATGATGTAATACTGCCCATGCCTTGTGATGGTGCTATGGTATTTCGTAAGGTATTTATTCCCTCAACCAATCCGCTAGATGACTATGCCGTCCAACTTGGACAAGACAGCGACGAATGGGGCTATATCGAACACACACGCCCTACATTTATTGCAGGTAGTTTTACTGAAGCCAATAAAAAGTCACGCTATTACTTAATGGCCAAGTATGAAATGACTCAGCTTCAATATCAGGCTTTAACTGCAAACGAATGTCCTCAGCCATCGAACAAGCTGCGTTTACCTGTAGTAGGCACTAGTTGGATTAACGCAATGCAAGCGGCAGACACTTACAACCTGTGGTTACGTAAAAACGCAGCTAACGCCATGCCCAAAGAAGATGGCAGCATGGGCTTTGTGCGTTTACCTACCGAAGTAGAGTGGGAATTTGCAGCGCGTGGCGGACTCGAAGTGTCAACCGCCGAGTTTCGTGACAGCCGCTATCCTATGCCAGATGGCTTAAATGGCTATGAATGGTTTGCGGGCGCCCAATCATCCAATGGTAAATTACAATTAGCCGGTTTACTTAAGCCCAACCCACTGGGCTTACACGATATGTTAGGCAATACCTCTGAAATGATGTTTGAATCATTTCGTTTAAATAAACTTGATCGTAGCCACGGTCAAGCTGGCGGCTATATTGTGCGCGGCGGTAATTTCCTCACCAAACAAGCCGATATACGCAGCTCTGCACGTCGTGAGCAGTCCTACTATTCCAATGAGGGTGAAGCCACCAGCAACAGCACAGGTTTTCGTCTTGCTTTAGTAGCACCTACGCTCACTTCCCGTGAACGAGTTAGCAGTATTGAGCAAAGTTGGAAACAATTAGGTTCAGGCAATACCCAAGATGGCAGCCAAGAAACAACCAATGAGCTAAATAAGCTAGCTTCTGGCATTGAAGATAAGGCACTAAAAGAAAAGCTTAAAACTCTTGAAAATCAAGTGCGTGCCAGTAACCAGCAACAAGATGAAGCACGTAATCAAGCTATTCGCGCTAGCTTGAACTTAGGCGCGTTCTTATGCACTAAGATGCTTGATGACGGCCAATATCTTGATTTTTTACAACGCAACTATAATCTAAACTGTGAAGTGTCTGACCCAGATGAAAGCTGTGCCATGCGTAAAGAAAAGCTAGACGAGCAAAAAGACCGCCTACATAAGTTAAGCCGTTATTATGCAAGTAGCTTGGTCGATGCTGCGACACTATATGGGCAAGGTAGTATTGAGCAACAAGTGCCGGTTATGGAAGAAATTATTTCTCGTAATAAGCAGTTGCAAGAACTAAAACCCTACTTGGCAACCCACTGGAAGAATCAACAACTATTCTTACAGAAACAACAAATTAACACTAATCAGTGGCTTGAGAACTGCAAAGCAGTCGCCCGCTAACTACCTATTGGAAGGAATCCCTCATGGCTCTTCTTAATTTATCTAAAAAAGCATTAATGAGTTTTGTTGTTATTGGCAGCATTGCATTAACTGGCTGTGAAACTACTGGTAGTAGCATGGTTGATAAGGGTGCTGACCCTCGTTTAACCAATAGTGATTCTGCTAAGTTTTTTAGCAAATCCGGCTATCAAGCTTGTGCTGTTGGTGCCGGTGTTGCTGTACTGGCATGCCTAGCTTCTAACTCAAGCAATAAAGCGGGCTGTGCTATTGCAGCCGGTATTGTTTCTTGTGGGGTGGCCATGGGCGCAAACTACTACTTAGATGATCGCCGTAGTCAATACTCCAATACGACTCAACGTTTACAAGCTATGACCTATGACGTTCAGCAAGATACTGAAAAGGTAATCCAGCGCACGCAAATAGCGCAACGCGTGATTCATGACGACCAAGAGCGTATTGCGCAAATCCAGCGTGATATTAAAAATAAAAACGTTAATATCGCCCAAGCGAAAAAAGAGCTGGCCGAGATTGATAGCAATATTGCGTTATTAAACCGTGATATTACTAATATGAAAGAGAAATCAAGTGAATACAGCAAAGTGGCTGCCCAAGAGCGTCAAGATGGGGCTGGCAATCAAGTAGCCGCCATGGAACGTGAAATTGCTCGCATGAACCAGAAAGTAGCTGTGCTACAAAAAGAAGTAGATGGTTTATATCGCCAACGTTCAGCTATTACTTTAGGTTAAGCAAATGAAAAAAATTATTGTAACTACTACATTACTAAGCGTTTTAGCCTTAACTGGTTGCGCAGTAGATCAGCAAAGCTGTGATGCCACAAAAACAGACCCAAGTATGTGGGAAAAGTTAAATTGTGATACTCGCGGTGGTTATCGCCAGCAAATCACACGCAATGAAAAAGCCTTAGTAGATGCGCGTGAAGAAAATAAATTATTCCATGAAGTTTATGAAGAAATTGCGGCTCAACAAAAGGCCACCCAAGCTGACTTAGAAACGCAGCAGCGCCAGCAAGCAAAACTAAGCAAATCCCTTAACAGCTTACTCTCTCAAGTGAAAGCTAAACATGCCAACAAAGCTTCAGCACAACAGCAAATTGCAGAGCTAGAAGCACAAATCAAGAAAACCCAAAACAAAGCGGTGAGTAATGATCCTGCAGCAGTAGCAGCTAAACGTAAAGAGCTGGAAGACTTACAACGTAAAGTAAGTCGTTTACAACTCAGTTTAGGCTACGAATAACGAGTGATATACAGCGCACCTTTTAGTGCGCTGTTTTTTTATTATGCAACGTATTCAACGCAGCACCCTTACCTTTGCAGACATGGATGAGCAAAGTTTAAATACGGCTCATGCAGTGCTTACGTATTGCCCAAAACATATTGCTAGCTTATTAGCACAACCACGTGCGGGACAAAACAATCAATTAGAATGGTGGTCTCCTTTAGGCGGTCAACCTATTGCCTATGCTGATTTAACGCTTGAGCAGCGCACCACATTAGTTAATCTTTATCAGCAACGCTTAGCTTCCTTACAACAGCTAAGTCAACAAGCAAATAGCTCTGTCTTAAGCCATCTAGTGGCAACTTTACCCAAACAACCTGTTTTTGATCATCTGTACAGCCTTAACCAGCAACCTGTGCTGATTAATTGGCATCGCTACCTGCATATCCAACAACCTGACGTAATACCAGTGGTGGCAGCTGTAACACCACCGACTGCTCGTCATAAAAAATTTCATATGTGGCTATGGCTCTTGCTAATAGCGCTTATACTGGCAGCGCTAAGCGCTATTTACCTCTGGATTAGTAATAGGCCTCAGCCTGTCGTTCCAGCTCCTGTGGAAGTTTTAGTTGCACTGCCAGAACCAGAACCAGAACCAGAACCAGAACCAGAACCAGAACCTATCATTGAACCAGAAGTAGTGCCTATAACAATAGCTCCTGAACCTATTGTTGAAGCACCTAAAATAGAAGTACAGGTTGCTCCTAAGCCGACGCCTCCCAAACCCAAACCTAGGCCAAAACCAGCACCACCGCCTAAACCTAAGCCAGAGCCTAAGGTTGATCCTAGCTGTGGCTGCCCGATATAAACAAACCCAAAGCCATAGTTAATACATATAGGTTCTAATAAAAACAACTAGCAGTAGATAGTTATTTATAAAACAAAAAGCTATTTTAGTTACCGTTAAATCAATATCTATAAGTGTTATAACCGCTAAGATTCACCTTTAGCTTAAATACACCATTGTTTTATTTAATCACTCCCTCTGAAGAGCCATGGAATCGCTATGCAACGAGTAATCAGGACGAGTTATCCTTTCTCTCCAGTCAACCAAACTGCACATGAGAAAATGCAACTATTGGCTGACTTTTGCTCTCCTCACTTACTTAGCCTGTATGCTGTGGCACGTAATGGACATGATAATATTCTTGAATGGTGGTCACCCTTAGGTGGGCAACCTATTGCAGTCACAAGCTTGCCTGCTGAACAACAGCAAGCACTTCTCCAGCTTTACCAGCAACGACAAAATTCGTTATCTGATATAGCCAAGCAATTGACCCATACACAACCTGTGGTGGCCGATGCGATTAATTCGCTGATTGGTACGCCGGCATTACATAATCTCTACAGTATAGACAACCAGCCCGTACTCATTAATTGGGATAGCGAGCCACCAGTGCTGCTTGAACCTCCTCCTGTAGCTCCAGCTGTGCCTTTAGCTGTTCCTGCAGCCATTGAAGTAACAACCCAACGACGGCTATGGCCTTGGCTGCTCGCTTTGCTGTTATTGTTATTACTTTTAGGTCTACTGGCATGGTGGCTTTATCTGCACTATGGGAATAAAACAAACGCTGTAGTAACGCCTGTTGTGCCTACAGTTATTGAAGAACCGAAAAAACCAGAAGCTCAACCCGAGCCAAAACTAGAGCCAACTCCAGAGCCAGAACCTGTTATAGAAGCACCAAAGGTTATAACGCCTAAACCTGTGCCAGAACCTGTGAAAGTGGAGCCCGAAGTGGTTAAAGTTGAGCCTCCAAAGCCCAAACCTGCACCTAAGGCAGAACCCGTTAAACCTAAACCAGCTCCGACAAAACCGCCACGCAAGTTTAATAATATTGATAACTTTGCTTGTACCCCTAACCCTAAACAACCGCCACCTGAGTTTGTTGTTGTGTTTGATACTTCTGGATCAATGGGTGAACGCTACCCTGGCTCATCAAAAAGCTATTTAGATGTTAGTAAAGAAGCTTTCCGTAGCATGATCAGTAATCTGCATCCTCGTATAGATACTCGCTTAATCTATTTCACAGGCTGGTGCGGCACTAAAGATGCAGGCGTATTTACGGGGGGGCAACGTGCAGAATTAACCCAACGCGTCAATAACCTGAAACTAGGAATAGGCACGCCTATTACCCCAGGTTTATTAGATGCAGCTTCAAAAATTAACGGGCAAAGCCGTGATGCTTTAATTGTGCTCTTTATTGATGGTGCAGGTAACTGTGGTGAGAATGTCTGCGCTGTTGCGCAACGCTTAGCACGTATGAAGCCTCGTCTACAGATTAACGTTGTTGACATCACAGGGACAGGTGAAGCGCAGTGCATAGCACAAGCGACAAAGGGACGTGTGTATACCCCTAAGAACATTAATCAAATGAATGCTCAGCTGTTAGATGCCACTAAGGAAATTGGCAAGCAATGTAAGCAATAGTTTACTAGGATTAAAACTGTTCTTTGTATAGCATAGCAATATTATTTGCTTTTTTATTGTCACCACATTTGAGCCAAGATATGCAACGAGTAACTAGGACAAGCGCATCTTTTTCACCCAGCAATACAACTGCCATTGAAAAAATGCAAATGTTGGCTCGCTTCTGCCCGCCTCATTTGCTCAGCCTATTTGCCACACCACGTAAGGGCTACAGTGATACCTTAGAGTGGTGGTCGCCACTGGGCGGACAACCACAGTCAATTGCGTCCTTGCCTAAAGAAAAACAAGAAGAATTGCTTAAGCTCTATGATCAGCGCCAAGATTCATTAGCTGAACTTGCTAATCAACTTGCGGCTAAGCAACAACCTGCAGCAGCCGAAGCTATACGCTCATTACTGGGCAAGCCTAATTTAAACAATCTTTACAGTGTTGATAATCAGCCTGTCTTAATTAGTTGGGATACTGAACCACCTGTGGTTCCTGCACCACCTATTGTACCGCCCGTTGCACCTGTTGCTGCTACGGTAACTCCAGCGCCAGCGAAGCGTCGTTTATGGCCATGGTTGTTGGCACTGCTTTTACTATTGCTACTCTTAGGCCTGCTAGCATGGTGGCTCTATCTCAACCACTGGGAAAAAAAGCAACCAGAGCCAGCTATTCAGCCGCCCGTACAAATAGAAGAGCCTAAAAAAATTGAACCTGAGCCTGAGCCTACGCCAGAACCAGAGCCAGAGCCAGAGCCAGAGCCAGAGCCAATTATTGAGCCTGAGCCAGAACCTGTTGTAGAGCCAGAGCCCATTCCAGAACCTGAACCTGTTGTGGAACCGCCAAAGGTTGAGCCTGTTGTTAAGCAAGAGCCCGTGAAACCTAAGCCAGAGCCGGAGCCTAAGCCAAAACCTCAGCCTGTAAAAACTGGGCGTGTGGACAACTATGCTTGCGTGAAAGACAAAACAGAATCGCCACCTGATTTTGTTACTATCTTTGATACATCAGGTTCTATGTTGCTGAATATTAAAGCTAACCGTGCTGATGAAGATTGGATTACGGAAACCAACCGCTTATATGAGAATTATGACAATCACCCTCGTCGAGCAGCTTTACTGGCGTCACCGACGCGCGAAGAGGTTGGCAAGCAAGCTTATGTACGCATGCTATATAACCTACATCCTGATATTAATACCCGTTTAATTACCTTTAATGGCTGCCAAAAACCTGTTGATCATGGTGTGTTTTCCAATGTACAGCGACGTCAATTAGTAACGCGCTTGTCACAGATAAAAGCCTATGATGGCACACCTCTAGCGGCCAGCTTGCGCTTAGCGGCTAGTAAGGTAAATGGTGTAAGTAAAGATGCCATGATAGTCATGTTTGTTGATGGAGAAGATGGTTGTGGTGAAAACATTTGCCAACTTGCTAGCCAACTCGCCGCAAGCAAACCGCGTTTACAAGTCAATATTGTAGATATTAGTGGTGCTGGCCTATCTAACTGTGTTGCACAAGCGACCAAGGGGCGTGTGTATAACTCTCAAGATGCTAAGCGCATTAATGCATTATTCTTAGAGGCTACCAAAGAGCTTTCTAACAAGTGCCAATAAAACCAATAACTGGGGCTGTTTACTACAGCCTCAGTTTCGTTAAAGGCTAACCACTTATGTTAACAACGCAACGCTGCGCTATGGCACCACTACAGGAAGCAGACAAACTACAAATACAGCGCCTCTATTTAGATACCCAGGTACGTCGCTATCTTGGCGGCGCTATTAGTATCAGTCTTTATGAAGATAAATTTGCAGCCATGTTAGCTGATACTACAGGGCACTATCTAGTTATCCGTGAACAAAAGACCTCTCATGTAGTGGGTTTAATTAGCTTAACATCTACTGATCAAGATCCTACTGTAGGTGAGCTATCCTATCTACTAATGCCCAGCTATTGGCGGCAAGGTTATGCATTTGAGAGCCTAAGTGCAGTAGTGCAAAGTAGTTATATAACTAACTACCGTCAACTGGTCGCTGAAACACAGGTGTTAAATCAGGCATCTAACCAACTATTAATGCGTTTAGGTTTTCATTTAGAAAAACAAATAACGCGCTTTTCAGCCATACAAAATTATTATTATTTGAATGTCTAAAACAGTCATCTGATTAGCTTTAAGTCATTAAGCGTCGTGCACGGTAATAGACTTTAAAACGTGCAATCACAAACGCCAGCGCTAAATAAAATAAAGCTAGCACTAAGAGCATCACCACGTCATAGCCAATGTCATAGATGCTAATGCCCATTTGATTTACCCCTGCAATCATTTTCGTCGCCCAAGTAGATGGTAATAACTGCGAGATAAAGCGTACCCAATCAGGCATCGACTGTAACGGCCAAATAGTGCCTGATAGATAAAATACTGGGGTTGTTACCAATGACAAAGTTAAGTACATGTACTCAATTTTAACTAAGCACTCACTGAGAAACTTACCTAAGGCAAGCACTGCGACTAAGAAAGGTAAGGTCAGCACGAGTATTTCCCAAATGGGTGCGGTTTGTCGATAACTCAGTACCCAAGGCCACAAAACAAATAATACGATAGAAAGAAACATCCAAATGGGAAGCAGTGCACTTACACTACCGAGATACACTTTAAAAGAGGGCCGTCCTGTTGGTAGATTATGCAAGGTAATACGCACACGAATACTGGCAATTAATAACGTATGTTGCACTAACATGACTAATAACCCAGGAAACACAATAGCTGCAAAGTTAATGCCTGGATTAAACAAGTCCACTAACTGTCCTTGCATTGGACTAGCTACAACTTGCGCCTGTTCAGCACTCCAACCTGCACCTTGCAAGCGCTCTACATTAAATTGATTAATCAGCTGGGCATAGGTTTGCATAATATCTAGCTGAATCTGCCCACTTGATAAGCGACTTGTCGCATCGCCATAAATAGGAATAGTCATTGCCTCGCCACGTAAAGCGTAGTCATATAAATTCTTAGGTAAAATGACAATGGCAAAGATTTTCCGCGCGGCTAAATCGCTCTTGGCTTCATTTAAACTACTATAGGAGTGCATAGCTATTTTTGGCGTAGCATCTAGGCTGCGCACGAGTTCACGGCTAAAGCGTGTATGATCTTGATCTACCACGGCTACAGGTAAATCCCACACACCTTGCTTGATAAAAACCGTACTAGTAATTAGTAAGCTGACTAATAGCATTAACCATAAAGGGCGATCCAGCAACATCAATAGTACGCGTTTAAAGGCACTCCAGAACTCACTCATAACACACCTTCTAGGTGATAACGCTTGAGTAGTCGTTTACGGACAAGAAACCACGTAACCGTTGGATAAATCATTAATACTGCACAAACCGCTGCAATGCTACTGCCGGTAACATTGCGCAAGAAAATATCAAACATGGCGTTAAGTGCATGGGTTAATGGTTGCAATTCAGCAATCATGCGGGCGAACAATGGCATAGACAACTCTGGTACTGTCATGCCTGAAAATGACATGGCAATACTAACGCAAATACCTACTAAGCTATAAGCTGTAATATTGTTGGGAGTAAAGGTAAATAACAGCACGCCAATACATTGAGCTGCTATCACATAAAAGAAACTAACAGGCAGCATATATAAGGGATTACCTGCTACTTTGGCATCAAATACAAAGACCATAATGGCAATTTGTGCCAGCAATAATGTGCTAAAAACAAACGTATAGGGTGCTAGTTTACCAATCACTGCAACACCAAAAGGGCGTGCGCGCAATAAACTTTTACGCTTGTCTAATACGTAAATCATACAGGTCACAACAAACAGCTGAAGCAAGTGAATAATGGCTGTAAATTGCTGATAATAAATAAAATTTCCACCAGCATTAAATAAGCTATCGTAATTGACTGTAATTTTTGCTAGAGGCGGCATAGGACTTTCACTTTGTAGCATAGGCACTAACAGCGCTCGATATTGCGCATTCAACTGGGTTATTAGTGTTTGAAAGTCTTGTGTCGAATATAGACCAGCACCATAAAACAGTGCGTTATAATACATTTGAACCGATGGACGCTTGCCAGCTAAGACATCTTGCTGAAATCGATGGGGGATATATAAGACGGCGTAGTCTTCTGCACTACGCAAACGTTTCAAGCTAATTTCAAGATCAGCATAAGGCACTATCTGCGCATGCGAACCTGCTTCTAAATCACGAATAAGCTGCCTAGAAAGCTCAGACTTATCAGCATCAACCACGGCAACAGGTAAATCCAGCATGGTGCCTTCAGAGAAATTGGCACCAATAATAACAAATAGAATCAGCGGAAAAATCCAGCATAACCAGTGAATGGCTGGATCTTTAAATGCTTCTTGCGCTTCTAATGTACAGGAGCGATCAAAACAGCGCCAAATGGCTTTTAATCTTCCCATGGCCACAGTGCGCTCATACCAGGACGTAGACCTTCTACTGGCTGTAAGGGGTACAAATGGACTTCAAAAGTTTTTAAGTCAAAATCACCTGTAGCACGGGTTGCTCGTTTGGTTGCAAAAGCGCCCAGTGGAGCAATATAACGTACCTGAGCCTCTATCTGTTGATCTTTTAACGCAGGCACTCTAATGCTCACAGTATCACCTTTACGCACCCCAACTAAAATGTCTTCACGCAGATTAAACACAAAATAAGCTTGATCTAAGCGTATGATGCTCAATAGTGGAGTACCTGCATTCATCAACATGCCTTCCTCTGCAGGTAGCGCACTGATTTCTCCAGTAATAGGTGCTTTTAGCAGCAGATCGTTGGTTTGTTCTGCAAACTCCTCTACTGCTTGTTCTGCTTGACGAAAGGCCGCTTCATAGGCGCGACGCTGTTCTTCACGATCACCCGTATTTGCCATATCCACATTGGCTTGCGCTGCTTTCACTTGCTGTAACGCTGTGTCACGCGCTTTACGCGCCGAGTCTAAAGCCGATTTGGATAAATAGCCCTGAGCACTTAAGGTGCTAATACGCTTAAATTCATTTTCAGCATCTTGCAACACAGCCTGAGCTTGTGCTAACTGCGCTTGCACGCTGCGTATTGTTTCTTCACGCGTACCTTTAATAGACTCATCTAAAACAGCTTTTGCTTTATCACGTGCAGCCTCGCGCGCCGCCATTTGTGCTAGCAATTCTGGGCTGTCAAAGGTGATTAATAACTGCCCCTGTTGCACATCATCTCCACGCTGAACATGGCCTTGCATCACACGGCCTTTGGCTTTGGAGGTTACTATCACTTCAGGTGCGTCCACTTCACCTTGTAATAAAATTTTATGGCTATTGGCGCGAAAGAGAATGGCTAAGGAAATTGCCATAATGATAATAAGCACAGTAATCCATACTCGTTTACTCATGCCATTCCTCTTGTTAAGTGATTAAAAAATTTAGAGTAGTGTAAAAAAATAATGATTAGCAAGCTAACTGTTTTTCAAAATTTATCAAAAAATTCCGGCTTCTAATCCTGCTGCCATTAAACAACCGAGTTCCTCTGCTTGGTCTAAAAATGCATCTTTCCATTCACCACGGCACACTAGTATTGGCTGAGTTAACGACCAACGCAGCCCAGTTAATATACTTTCAAGGGCTCGCTGGGTGCCTGTACCATCATGCCCTGCTCGAATTAAAACTGCGCAAGGTAAGCCTTGCTTGTTTTCTAGCACAGGATAATAAATGCGATCAAAAAAATCCTTAAGCGCCCCACTCATGTAACCTAAGTTTTCTGGCGTTGCTAAGATAATACCATCAGCCTGCATCACATCCTCGGCGGTGGCTTGCAGTGGCGATTTACAGACTACATGAAGATTAATAATTGCTGGGTCACAAGCACCTGTGTGTAAAGCATGCAACAGACGTTGTGTATTATTTGAGGGAGCATGCATCACAATTAATAGCTGTTTTTTTATAGTTTGCATTCTATGTATGCCCTAGTTATAAAGTGATAACCATACAATATCTAACACTACTAGTATGCAACTAGACAAATAACCGCTATTTTGCGCACGCTTATCTACTGTGAACTTGGCCAAAACAGCACTGGCGAAACTTAGCGCAGACAATAACTACTACCAAAATAGCGACCTCTATTTTGGTAGTGATAGAAAATAAGAAGTATCTAAATAATCAGCTACACAACTCGTTGCGCGATTATACGGCTATAAGCTGTTGCTAAAAACCTCGCTCATTAGCCCTGTTTAGCCTGAAATATTAGTTTGTGCCTCAGTAGCGATAACCTGTGCTTCTGTTCTCAGTACCAGGCCAAGCGAACGCGCTACTTCTTCGTCAAGATCACCCATATCATATTGGGCTTGAGCAATCCACATAAAGGCGCGCTGTGTCAGCTCAGCAGAGGCTTCTGAACCTTCGCCTTGTGGATACATTAAAGGGCCAATACGCACATCAATAGTGCCCGATTTTTTCCCCCAACCATGACGCGGCCAAAAACGACCAGCGTTATGTGCAATTGGCAATACAGGTAATCCTGCGTTAACTGCCAGTGAAGCGCCACCTCGCGAAAATTTACCAATTTGCCCTGGTAATACACGTGTGCCTTCTGGGAAAATTAACACCCAGTTATTATCTGCAAGGCGTTCAGCGCCCAGTTTTGCTACTTGCTTTAAAGCTTGCTTTGGGCTTGAACGATCAATTGCAATTGGTTTAAGTACACTCAACGCCCAGCCTGCAAAGGGGATATAGGTGAGTTCTTTTTTCAGTACTTGGCTAACAGGTGCAAACAGATAGCAAAAATTAAAAGTTTCCCATGTGCTTTGGTGTTTTGCCAACACCACACAGCGCTCATCAGGGATATTTTCACGCCCTGTGACTGTATATTTTATACCAAGAATCACTTTGCATAACCACATTACCGCAGCGCACCACCAGGTGCAAATAAGACGGTAACGTTGCTCGAAAGTTAACAGGGGGGAAATCAGAATGCACAGTGGAAACCACAGCACCGCACTTAGCGCAAATAATATATAAAATAATATAACGCGTAACCCTCGGATTACCGACATACTTCCTTCCTAGCTTAAAAGTTGATCAGCAACTTCTGCTAAATCAGTAAAAATCAATGTGCCTTCTGGCAGAGGTTTTGCCGCTGTCTTTTGCCCTTTGCCAGTGCGTACTAAGACTGGCTGAGCATTGACGGCTAGCGCTGCCTCTAGGTCACGCAGGCTATCCCCAACAAACCAGACTCCTTCTAGCTCAGCAGCATAATGTTGGGCTATTTGCTGTAATAATCCTGGTAATGGTTTACGGCATTTACAGCCTGCTTCTGGTCCATGAGGACAATATACAACTAAGCCTAGCTCGCCGCCTTGTTGTGCTACTAATTGATGCATATGTTCATGCATTTGTACAAGTGTTTGTTCTGAGTAATAACCACGCGCCAATCCTGATTGATTAGTCGCTACAGCAACCGTCCATCCTGCTTGGCTAAGCCGTGCAATGGCTGCAATACTGCCATCTATAGGGATCCATTCATCCAATGATTTTACATAATCATCAGAATCTTGGTTAATCACACCGTCTCGGTCAAGAATCAGTAACTTCATAAGCATCCTAAGACAGAAAAACCGCAGCTAAGTATACTTAGTCTGCGGCTTATCGATCTATTATCTATTAATCCAGCAACGAAATATCAGCAACAGCAAGGAATAATGCACGCAAGTGCGCTAACAACGCATGACGGTTTGCGCGTACATCTGGCTCTTCCACATTAACTAATACCGCATCAAAGAAATTATCTACAGGCTCTTTTAAGCTGGCTAAACGTTCTAATACGGCGGTGTAGTCATGAGCTTCACGCAGTGGCTGTGTTGCTTGCTCCGCTTGCTGAATAGCCGAGTTAAGACGAAACTCTGCTGGGTTATCAAAGTAACGTGCTTCAATCTTCAGATGATTAGCATCGCTGTCTGACTTGCCTAACAAATTAGTTACACGCTTATTAGCAGCAGCCAATGCAGCAGCTTCGGGTAGCTGACGGAAAGCCTGCACTGCTTTGACGCGTTGGTCAAAATCCAGTGGTGATTTTGGCGATAGTGCACGTACGGCTTGATACACGCTAATATCAACGCCTTCATCTTCATAACGTGCGCGCAAGCGGTCATAAATAAACTCATGTACTTGCTCTGCTAAGCCTTCTGCTTTGACCTTATCACCATAAAGTGATACAGCACAAGCCACTGCCAAGTGTAAATCTAGCTCGTAATTTTTTTCCATTAGAATACGCAGTACGCCTAAAGCAGCACGACGCAAAGCATAAGGATCCTTGCTACCTGTTGGCAGCATGCCAATACCAAAAATACCAACTAAAGTATCTAACTTATCTGCAATGGCAACCGCTGCACCTGTAGCTGTGCTAGGTAACTCAGCGCCAGCACCACGGGGCATATATTGTTCATTGAGTGCCACGGCAACATCACCAGGTTCATTAGCTGCTTTAGCATAGTAATAGCCTGCAACACCCTGCATTTCAGGGAACTCACTGACCATTTCAGTCGCTAAATCACACTTAGATAACAAACCAGCACGCGCCGCTTGTTGTGTATCACTGCCAATTTTTTCCGCAATAAAGGCCGCTAATTTAGATACGCGCTCTGCTTTGTCATACACAGTGCCCAATTGGGCTTGGAAGACTACATTTTTCAAACGCTCATTAAAGCTATCTAATGGTTGTTTTTGGTCTTGAAGAAAGAAGAATTCCGCATCTGTTAAACGTGGGCGTACTACTTTTTCATTGCCTAAAATAATCTGAGTAGGATCTGTACTTTCAATATTCGCTACAGTAATAAAACGCGGTAGTAATTTGCCATGCTCATCTAACAAGCAAAAGTATTTTTGATTGTCTTGCATAGTGATGATGAGCGCTTCTTGTGGTACAGCTAAGAAACGCTCCTCAAATGAACATACCAGCGGAACTGGCCACTCCACTAAAGCAGTGACTTCTTCCAGCAATGAAGCAGGTGCAATGGCTGTACCATTTTGCTCTTTTGCTAAACGCTCTACACCTTGGGCAATTAAGGCTCGACGCTCATCAAAATCAACTATGACATGGGCTGCTTTTAAAATACGTGCGTAGTCTTTAGGTGCTGTGATTTCTACATCATAGTTATAGTGGAAACGATGCCCGCGACTGGTACGTCCTGCCTTTTGCGTTAAGATTTCGCAGTCGACAATATCATTACCAAGCAACATAACTAGCCATTGTGTTGGACGTACAAACTCTTCACGGCGTGCACCCCAGCGCATACGTTTTGGAACAGGTAGGCCCATTAAAGCATTGTTGACAATGCTAGGTAATAACTCAGTCGCAGGTTGACCCTTAACTTGTTGTACGTAACGCAGTTTTGGACCTGACTTATCAATCTCACTGAGCTCAACGCCACATTTACGGGCAAAGCCTAATGCGGCTTGAGTTGGTTGACCCTGCTCATCGTATGCCATATTAACTGGCGGACCATCCATAACAGTATCACGATCTGCTTGATGCGTTTCTAGTTGCTCAACCAGTACAGCTAAACGACGTGGTGCTGCATAAAAACGCGCACTGCTATAGGCTAAGCCTGCTTCTTTAAGGCCCTTACTAACGCCTTCTAAAAAAGCTTTACCTAAATTTTTAAGGGCTTTTGGTGGCAGTTCTTCCGTACCCAATTCCACGAGAAAGTCTTGAGCACTCATTCTGCTGCCTCCAGTTTAGCTAATACTTCATCACGCAAAGCGGCATCTGCCATAGGAAAACCTAACTTAGCTCGCGCTTGTAAATAACTTTGTGCGACTGAACGTGCCAAAGCACGCACGCGCAAGATATAACGTTGCCGCTCGGTTACTGAGATAGCACGACGAGCGTCAAGTAAATTAAAGGTATGAGAAGCTTTTAAGACCATTTCATAAGTCGGCAAAGGCAGTTCTAGCGCAATCAAACGATTGGCTTCACTTTCGTAGAAATCAAACAATTCAAACAGCTTTTCAACATTGGCATGTTCAAAGTTATAGGTAGACTGCTCTACTTCATTTTGATGAAACACATCGCCATAGGTTACTTTGCCAAAAGGGCCATCGGTCCACACTAAGTCATAAACAGAATCAACACCTTGCAAATACATAGCAAGACGCTCTAAACCATAGGTAATTTCACCTGTTACAGGGTAGCACTCAACACCACCGACTTGCTGGAAGTAAGTAAACTGGGTTACTTCCATACCATTAAGCCATACTTCCCAGCCTAAACCCCAAGCACCTAGTGTGGGTGATTCCCAGTTATCCTCCACAAAACGCACGTCATGCACATTGGTATCAATGCCAATACGACGTAAAGACTCTAAATATAAATCTTGGATATTGTCTGGATTAGGCTTGAGTACTACTTGAAACTGGTAGTAATGCTGCAAACGGTTTGGGTTTTCTCCATAGCGACCATCGGTAGGACGACGTGAAGGCTGCACATAAGCAGCATTCCACTTTTCTGGCCCTATAGCACGTAAAAATGTTGCAGTATGGAAGGTGCCTGCACCCACTTCCATATCGTAAGGTTGCAATACAATACAACCCTGCTCAGCCCAGAAGCTCTGCAAGGCGAGAATCAAATCCTGAAAAGTGCGCATGGCAGGTGTTGTCTGGCTCACAAAAATTACCCGTTAGTAAAAGCTTACATAAAGCTCAGTAGTATACCTAAGCCTGAGCATTGACGCAGCGTAGGATTAAAAATTCAAATAAATTTGTTAATAAGTGCGATTTTAGACCGCTATCTAAACTCAAGATCAGCGCTAAAATTCTATTATTTAGTCTTAAATGATAGCAAAACGCCATTGTTGGTTTGCCATACTGCTATTTTTACTCTACAACAATTCAATAAGGGGACTAATAAGAGCATAGAACAATGACCTACGCGACTCATTCTTGCACAACATCTTTGATTGTGCCTTTTAACCAGCTACAAGACGGCTTTCAGCAAGAACGCATGCCAACACTAAAACTGCGCCAGTTTTGGTTAGATAACCTACGCAAACTGCTTATAGATAATCAAGATGCCATTATTACAGCTATTAATGATGACTTTGGTAATAGATCAGCTGATGAAACCCTATTAGCAGAGTTAATGCCCTCTGTGCAAAACATACATTACTGTAAAAAAAATCTAAAACGCTGGATGAAACCACAAAAGCGTAATGTAGGTTTAGCTTTTCAACCTGCCAAAGCCAAAGTAATGTATCAACCTTTAGGGGTTGTTGGCATTATAGTGCCGTGGAACTACCCCTTATTTTTAGCCATTGGCCCCTTAGCTTGCGCATTAGCTGCGGGTAATCGTGTGATGCTCAAAATGAGCGAATACACACCCAGCTTTTCAGGCTTATTCAAAACCCTTATTGAACAATATTTCCCAGCCGATTTAATACGCGTAGAAACAGGTGATGCCAACTTAGCGGCTGAGTTTTCCACCCTACCCTTTGCCCATCTTCTATTTACCGGATCAACCGCTGTTGGCCACCATGTCATGCGCGCTGCCGCAGAGAATTTAACACCTGTTACCTTAGAGCTAGGTGGCAAGTCACCTGTCATTATTGGACATGACATGCCCATGCCGGAAATAATGCAACGCTTGCTATTTGGTAAAACCATGAACGCTGGGCAAACCTGTGTTGCACCTGACTATGTGTTAGTGCCTAGCTCGCGCGTAGAAGAGTTTATTACGCAAGCCAAAATTACCTTTTCAAGCTTATTTCCATCTGTTACTGATAACCCTGACTACACTAGTATTATTAATGACCGCCATTTGGCACGCTTACACGATTATCTAGATGATGCTACCAGCAAAGGCGCAGTAGTTATTCCGCTAGGTCAAAATGAAAAAGAAGACAGGCGCCTACCACTTCATCTAATTTTACAAGTCACTGATGACATGCGTGTTATGCAAGATGAGATTTTTGGCCCTCTCTTGCCTATTCTCCCCTACAACAGTCTGGAGCAAGCACTTAACTATATTCAAGAGCGCCCAAAACCCTTAGCGCTCTATTACTTTGGCTATCAAAAAACACAGCAAGACTATGTGCTCAAACAAACACTTGCAGGCGGTGTTTGTATTAATGACACCTTATCCCATGTAGCGCAGGAGGATCTTCCCTTTGGCGGCGTAGGAGGCTCTGGCATGGGGCACTACCATGGGCATGAGGGATTTTTAACCTTTAGCAAAGCTAAACCTATCTTTAGCAAAAAGCGTTTTAATGGCGCCAAAATCATCTACCCACCCTATGGAGGACTCATTTTAAAAATGCTATACCGCCTATTTATTCGTTAACTACAAAGCACTGAGGTAATAATTACAATGACATCCTCTACATTATCTACCCCTAACCGCCGTGGCTTTTTAAAACTAAGTTTAACTGTTGCAGCTATTGGCGGCGCTGGCATTGGAAGTTGGGTTCTCTACGAGTGGCCTGCAAGCGAATTAATGACTGGTTTTAAAATATTACGCAAGGCTGACTTACCCTTTTTACAAGCCATTACTCCTGTTTTATTAGCAGGCTCTTTTGGCGCTCAGAAGCTCATTACAAAAGAGCAAGTACAGGATTTTTTACAAGATTTAGACTATAAGCTAACTAACTTATCTCCAAACAAACAAGGCTTATTATTTCAACTCTTAGATGCCATGGCAGTCACTGTTGCCCGTACAGCTGTGACTGGCATGTGGCGCTCATGGAACGCTGCTTCTGAGGAAGATTTAATAATAGCCTTGTCCCGTTTAGAACATCACCCAGTCCCTCTACTACGTATGGGGCACAGTTCAATGTGTCAGTTATTTGCGCTTACACGCTACTCCAGCCCTAGCTCATGGGCTCATTGCGGCTATCCAGGACCTCCAAAATTACAAGGATAATAAAATGGCTATTAGGGATATATTTCAAGAAGGTGTTGATCAGGGGTGGAATGTCAAAGCAGGCGCTGAAATCGCTGAAAATAGCACCATAGAAACAGATATTGTCATTGTAGGTAGTGGTGCTGGCGGCGCAACTACTGCTGAAATTCTGGCGCAAGCAGGCTTTCAAGTGATACTAATAGAAGAAGGTCCTTTACGCACTAGTAAAGACTTTAAAATGCTTGAACATACAGCTTATACAGAATTGTACCAAGAAGGCTTAGGAAGAACCTCTACCGATGGCGCTATCAGTATTTTGCAAGGCCGTGCAGTAGGGGGCTCAACCTTAATTAACTGGACATCTAGTTTTCGCACACCTGAGCCTACACTCCAACACTGGGCACAAGAATGGCAAGTTAAAGGGCTTTCTAGCCAAGAGCTGCAACCTTGGTTTGAAAACCGTGAGCAACGCTTAAACATTGCCCCATCACCCTTTCCACCTAACCCGAACAATGAAGTATTAAGCAAAGGCTGTGCTGCCAAAGGCTGGCATTGGCAACATATTGCGCGCAATGTAAAAGGCTGTGGCAATTTAGGTTATTGTGGTATGGGTTGCCCGCTTAACGCTAAGCAATCCATGCTAGTTACAACAATTCCTAGCTTGTTACAGAAAAATGGCCAGCTTATTTATAGTACCTGCGCTTTTAAACTAGAATGGAAAAACCAGCGGGTACAGAGACTCGAATGCCGTGCAATAGATGCTGTAGGGAATAAGCCAAGTCAACAGAAATTCTATATTAAAGCTAAACACTTTGTTCTAGCTGGTGGTGCTATTAATACGCCTGGTATTTTATTACGTTCTAAAGCGCCCGACCCGAAAAAACTGTGTGGAAAACGCACATTCTTGCACCTGGTTAATTTTTCATGGGCCCAGTTTAAACACGATATCCTACCTTTTTATGGTGCTCCTCAAACGACGTATACTGATCAATTTCAGTGGAGTGATGGCGTCACGGGGCAGATGTCCTATAAGTTAGAAGTTCCACCCATGCAGCCTTCATTTGCTGCCTCACTACTCACTGGCTTTGGTGAGCAACAGGCTGCTCTTATGCGAGACTTGCCACGTAGTAATACCATGCTGTCGTTATTACGTGATGGTTTTCACCCGCAAAGCACTGGAGGTACTGTCAGCCTACTCAGTGATGGCATGCCTAGCGTTGATTATCCTCTTAATGACTATATTTGGAATGGTTTACGCCGTGCTTTTATTAGCATGGCACAGATCCAGCTAGCTGCTGGAGCCAACTTTGTTCTACCACTACATGCTGATGCGCATAAAGTCACTACTGAAAAAGCGGCTATTGATATGATTTCTAATCTAGACATGCGCCGCTTCCGTGTACGCTTAGGCAGTGCTCATGTTATGGGCGGCTGTAGCATGAGTGAAGATACAAATAAAGGTTTAATTAATAGCACTGGGCAGCATCATTACCTTGAAAACCTCTCCATTCACGATGGCTCCATCTTTCCCACAAGTATTGGCGCCAACCCTCAACTTAGCATTTACACTATTAGTGCAAAGTTAAGTGCCGAGCTTGCAACACGCTTAAATAGTTAAAACCACGTCATATCTTCTTATTATTTTGCTAAAGATAACCTTTACATTTAAAGGTTATCTTTTTAGCCTTTATCTTTACCCTGTACATATCAACCTATCCTCTATAACGTTCTTCTTGTTCTTTTATAAGTATTTTTGACGTTAGATTTTGTTTTAACCCTTGCTGGAACCACCATGGAACTTTGGAAAGACTTCCGTTCACTGTACTTTTCAACCTTACTCTTGATGTTGGGCTCAGGCCTATTAAGTACATTTTTAGGCCTCTATATTGCACAGCATGCCAATGGATTCTGGGTTGGTGCGCTAATGACGTCGTTTTACCTTGGTTTGGTTCTAGGCGGTAAATTAGGGCATAAGCTGATTGCCCGAGTTGGTCATATTCGTGCATTTGTTGCCTGTGCTGGTTTTGTTACTGCGGCTATTATGTGCCATGGTTTAACTGAGCAGCTCAGCATGTGGTTATTGCTGCGCTTTCTGGTTGGATTAAGCACTATGTGTATGTATATGGTGATTGAAAGCTGGCTAAATGAGCAATCAAGTACCGAAAACCGCGGTATTATTTTTTCAGGCTATATGATGGCGGCCTATATGGGGCTAGTTTTAGGGCAGCTAGTATTAGCTAGTTTTCCTGAGTTAGGCAGCAAACTACTGCTTTTGGTCGCTATGTGTTATTCCATGTGTTTAGTGCCTGTAGCACTGACCAAGCGCCTGCATCCTAATCCGTTAAAGCCTGCTCGCCTTGCTCCCTTGTATTATTTCAAACACGCCAAAGTAGCTATGATTACTAGTTTTCTATCAGGCATGATGGAAGGTTCTTTTTATGGACTCGCACCTTTTTACGCGAAGCAGCTAGGATTTAACACAACGCACATTGGGTTATTTGTTGCTACCTGCATTGTTGCTGGGGTATTTATTCAATGGCCCATGGGCTGGTTCTCTGATCACTTTCAACGCCCAAAAGTTATTCGTGCAGTAGGCGCTGGGTTAATTCTCTGTGCTATTCCCCTTGCGGTACTTACTGACCTTAATGAATGGATTGTATTTGCTATAGGTGCTGCAACCTGTGCCTTCTTATTTAGTGTTTACCCTTTAGCTATTGCCTTTGCCAATGACCATATAGCACCTCGTCGCCGCGTATCTTTAACCGCTGTCTTGCTTGCTGTATTTGGACTCGGTGCCAGTATTGGCCCTATTTCAGCAGGCTTATTAATGACTTACTTTGGGCCTAATATGCTCTTTGCATTCTTTGCAGCCGCCTCTCTATTAATTGTATTAACTGCGCGTTCACAAGCTGTTCCTGCACCTATTGCTAAGAGCGATGCAGTACAACATATGCATATGCCAAGTAGCTTAACCAGCTCGCCTCTTGTGGTTGCTTTAGATCCACGTATAGATGAAGAAATGGTGCAAGAAGAAATGGTTATGGATGCCGCTGAATTAGAAGCACACAACTACGAACCTGAAGGACAAGTAGTTGAACCTGTTAGTAATGACAATGTCACCCTAGAAGAAGAAAACAGTCAAAAAGACTAAACTAAGCTAAAATATGTCGACTTATAACAATAGGAGAAAAGAAAGCTTGTTCTTTCTTCGCTAATAATGAGTTTTGCTATACGTTTAATGCAGGCTAATGATATTCCTGCCATCATGAAAATCCAGGCGCAAGCCTATCATGAATTAACCCAAGAGAGCGAAGATGTGATTTTTGCTCGTCTGCAAGAAGTCCCTGACCTAGCTTGGGTTGCTGAAGATGACCTTGGTGTCTGTGGTTACTTATTTAGTTACCGGTCTAACTTGGGCGAAATAACACCATTGGATGGTAAGTTCTGCCCTGCCAAAACCCCAGATTGCCTTTATCTACATGATTTAGCGGTATCAACACGTGCTGGCGGCCGTGGCATTGGTCCTGCACTGGTAGAACATAAATTATCTCTCGCCAAACAAGATCAGCTACCTTACTCTGCCCTAGTTTCTGTACAAGGTTCTGCACCTTTTTGGTCACGTTTTGGTTATACCATCCGCCATGACTTAACAGCTCAACAGCGTCAAATATTAGCAACCTATACTGGAGCTGCGGTATATATGACACGTGATTTAACCACTGCTTAATCCGATTAGCTGAAAATAAAAATTAACCAAGAGAGGTTATACATGGCTGCTGTACTCCTTACCTATCTTGTTCTTGGGGCAGCAGCTGGCGTGCTGGCGGGCTTGTTCGGTGTTGGTGGCGGTTTAATTATAGTTCCTGCCTTAGTTTATAGCTTTAAAGCACAGGGTGTGGCACCTGATATTTTGACGCATCTTGCTATAGGTACTTCGCTGGCAACTATTATTTTTACCTCAATCAACTCTGCACTTGAGCACAACAAAAAAGGGGCTGTGCTGTGGTCATTAGTCGCTTGGCTAAGTGTTGGTATTATTCTTGGCACAGCTTTAGGTGCCAAAACAGCCGCTTTGCTCAACGGTGAGCATTTACAGAAGATTATTGGCGTTTTTGCCATCGTAATGGCAATCAAAATGGCGTTTGATATAGGACCTAAACAACCAGCACAAGGTCCTTCTCCACGCAAGCCTGCATTATTATCTGCAGGGGGTGTCATTGGCTGGGCATCGGCTATTTTTGGTATTGGTGGCGGCACCTTAACAGTGCCCTTTTTAACATGGCGTGGCGTTAGTATGCAGCGGGCTGTAGCAACTTCCTCAGCTTGTGGCGTGCCTATTGCAGCATCAGGCGCATTCATGTTTATGCTAAATGGTTGGGGAGACCCACAACTACCTGAATACAGTTTAGGTTTTGTTTACCTGCCCGCCATGCTAGGTATTGCACTAACTTCAATGATTTTCGCACGTTTTGGCGCTCGTTTAGCACATCGTTTGCAACCTAAACGGCTAAAACAACTCTTTGCATTATTACTAGTTAGTGTTGGAACTAGTTTTTTCATATAAGGAATTTACATGCTGTCCTATCCCAATATTGATCCTGTAGCTTTCGCTCTAGGGCCGTTGCAAGTACATTGGTATGGTCTTATGTACTTAATCGGCATTGGCGCCGCATGGGCGCTTGCCAAAATGCGTATGAAACGCTTTGATCCTAGCTGGACCAATGAAACCCTATCTGACTTGGTTTTTTTATGTGCTATGGGGGTTATGCTAGGTGGGCGCCTTGGTTATGTATTGTTTTATGATTTGCAGTCCTACATCAATCAGCCTCTACTGATCCTACAAGTATGGAAAGGCGGCATGTCGTTCCACGGCGGCTTATTAGGCGTCATTCTGGCCATGGTGATCTTTAGCCGAAAACAGAAAAAACCCTTCTTCGAGCTCGCTGATTTCGTCGCCCCCTTAGTGCCTATTGGCTTAGGTGCGGGTCGTATTGGTAACTTTATTAATGGCGAGTTGTGGGGTAAAGCCACTGATGCAAGCTGGGCCATGGTCTTCCCTACAGATCCTCTGCAATTAGCACGTCATCCTTCCCAGCTTTATCAATTTGCCTTGGAAGGCGTTGCGCTATTCTTAATTCTTTGGATTTACTCACGTAAACCACGGCCAACAGCCGCTATTTCAGGTCTATTTGTGACTTGCTACGGCATCTTCCGCTTTATGGTTGAGTTTGTACGAGAACCTGATGCGCAACTGGGCTACTTAGCCTTCAACTGGGTAACCATGGGGCAAGTTCTAAGCTTACCTATGATGGCTTTTGGTGTTGGTTTAATGCTTTGGGCCTATAAACGCCAAGCAAGCTTAGCCGCAAGATAATGTTTTTGCCCACTTAGACTGAATAAGTGGGCATTTGAGCATTAACGGAAAAAGCGTCCTAATAAAGAACTGACTACTCCACTTTTCTTAGTGATTTTCTTTACATAAGGCACATAATCTCGATCCTCATGTTTTACATGGCTGACTAACCATAAGCCAATATAGATGCGTACTTGCTCTGCTATTTTAAAGGGATCTGCTCCACTATTGAGCTTATCTAAATAGCTCATTGCTCGTTTTTTAAAACTTTCATGAATCTTATGATGCGCCTCTAGCAATGGATAGTTAGCCTGCTCCATTAAAGACTCTTCAAAAGTATTGTGGGAAATAGCGTAGTTCACTAATCCATTAACTACTATCTCAACCTCTTGTGCATTGCGTGCAGCAATAGCGTCATCAATTTCTTTAAAGTAGGTAAATAATTGTCGATGCTGCTGATCAACGACATCAATGCCCAACACATACTCGTCGGACCAAGTTAAATCTAAAACTGCCATAATGAGAATTTAAACCTGTACTGTTGAAGTTGTTTTTGTACCATAAATAGCCTTTTATTCTTTAAGCCTAGATCAATGCTTGTAATGTTACGGAACTATTACATCTTTATGCCTGCGGCTAATTAAGGCACTATAGGTGCTGCATCCTGACCCATAAGTGATCGAATGAAACAATATCTAGACCTCATGCGCCATGTACGCGAAAACGGCTGCTTTAAAGGCGACCGCACAGGTACAGGTACATTAAGTGTTTTTGGCTACCAAATGCGCTTTAACTTAGCCGATGGTTTTCCTTTAGTGACCACTAAAAAATGTCATTTACGCTCAATTATTTATGAGTTGTTATGGTTTTTACGTGGCGATACTAATATTAAGTATCTAAAAGACCATGGTGTGCGCATCTGGGATGAGTGGGCTGATGAAAATGGCGATCTTGGCCCTGTGTACGGCTATCAATGGCGTAGCTGGCCAACGCCTAATGGTGAGTCCATTGACCAAATCAGCAAGCTCATTGAGATGATTCGTAACACACCCGATTCACGCCGCTTAATTGTCTCAGCTTGGAACCCTGCTCTTGTAGACGACATGGCATTGCCTCCGTGTCACGCTTTATTCCAATTTTATGTCGCTGAAGGTAAATTAAGCTGCCAGCTCTACCAGCGCTCTGCAGATATTTTTCTTGGTGTCCCTTTCAATATTGCAAGCTATGCCTTGTTGACTATGATGGTAGCCCAAGTATGCGGTTTACAAGCAGGCGATTTTATTTGGACTGGCGGTGATTGCCACCTTTATAGCAACCATTTAGAGCAAGCCGACTTGCAGTTATCACGCACGCCGCATGCGCTGCCTACAATGCAAATAAACCCAGCTAGAACAGAGTTAAATGACTTTACTTTTGAAGACTTTGAGCTTCTTAACTATGAAGCCGATCCTCATATTAAAGCTGAAGTAGCTGTATAATAGATAGGCGAGGGCTCCTCGCTTATCCTATGTTGCAAGTATCCCGCTCAAAATGTAACTCATTTACTGATCTAACGTCATATAGTTAACCGCCTAACACATGCTAAATTGAAGCCAATTAGGCACGACCTTGCAGTTCCACTTTTAACCGTAAGGAAGCAATTATGAGCTCAGACGCTCAGCAATTAGTGCAGTGGGTAGAAAATGGTGTGATACCTGCTAAACACTTAGAACAAGCCTTGCATGAGGCTCAAGCTTTCCCTAATACCGCACAAGGCATTCAGTTTTTACAGCGCCTACTACTGACCTTTGGCGTTTTATTCTTATGTAGCGGTATCATTTTCTTTTTTGCATATAACTGGGCAGAACTTACACGTTTTGAAAAATTTGCCATTGCACAAGCTGTACTGGCGTTATCCTTACTGGCCCTAGCCTTTGCTCAATTACACAGCTTAGTAGGACAAGCGATTATTTTTGCCATAGGTCTGATTTTAGGTGCAAATCTGGCACTCTTTGGGCAAACCTACCAAACAGGCGCTGATCCTTATCAGTTATTCCTTACTTGGGCTTTGATGTTGATGCCTTTATCTGCGTTAGCTCGCTCCGCTACCTTATGGTTATGTAGTGCCTTATTACTGGCTTTGGCCAGTCACCTTTATTTAGTTGTGTATAGTTTTAACCAATTTTTGATAAATGATGAGCAGGTTGAGTTTTGGGTATTATTTATACAATCGCTGGCTTGGTTACTTGCTTTTGGTTATGCCTCTAAACGTAATCCAAACAGCGCCACACTGCGTTTAATCTGCCAGACATTTAGTTTTTTCTGCATGTTCTGCGCAACCTATTTGCTATGCTCAGAAATCATTTCTTATAACTACGATGCTCACTACATTTTTACTGTTGTAGTTTGGACAGCTATGCTGGCAACCATGTACTATATTTACCGAGTACGCAGCATTAACCTATTTATTTTAAGTAGTTTTACGCTCTCTATTAGTGTGGTTATTTTTACTATAGTTGCTGATTTAATACATGACTTTGATGCCCTGTCCTTTTTTATCTACGCCTTATTAATTATTGCCTTATCCAGTAGCGCTTTAATTTGGCTACGCAAAGTGGCTAGAGAGGTTCGTCATGCATAATTTAGCGCTATGGCAATCACTAAAAGATAAGCAACTAATTACAGCAGATGCACCTGCTCATACCGAACAGAAAAGTATTTTTATGGCTATTTTGCAGGGTTTTTCTGCATGGCTAGCGGCTTTATTTCTAGGTATTGCGTGTGCCATAAGTGGCTGGTGGCTCTTTAAATCACCGAGTATATTGCTGCTTTGGAGTGGGGTGTTTTTCTTTGTGGTATTCTGGCTCTTTCGGGGTAAAGGGCAGTTCAGTTCTTTCTTTGAGCAAATAGCACTAGCGTTGAGTTTGTGTGCACAAGGATTCTTTATTGTAGGCGCCACATGGTTTCAATTTTATAACCAATATTCTGGTAAAGCTGAAGTCATACATGCCGCGAGTTTAGTCAGTACTTTCTTATATGCTGGTTTATTTTTCTTATTTAATAACCACTGGCACCGAATTCTAAGCGTTGTTGGCTTCAGTATAAGTTTAATTTTAGTTAATCGCTTTAATGCTTTATCTATCTTTCCAGCTATTTATTTACTGCTATTAGCTTTCTGCGCCAGTCACCAGTACCGCAACCTGTCTTTTATCTCATTTATACGTCCACTTATGTACGGACTATTGGTGAGTCTCATATTGCTCATCTGCATGTGGACATGGTGGCTGGAGTTAATCTATGACTTTATACGCTATAGCGCATGGAGAGATACTTGGTCGCAAACGCCAAAGTGGCTAGAACAAGGTGTATTGATTGCGGCAGAGTTATTTATCTTAGCTCACCTAATTCGCTTCCATGGTCAACCTAAGTCCAGGCTCTATATTCTTTACTTGCCACTTTTGGCGTTAATCTTAACTGCGCAATATTTTATGCCGCCACTAGGTATATTAGCTGGCCTTATATTGATTGGCTTTACCTTGGCAGTTCCAGTTATCAAGTGGGCAGGGTTAGTGAGTACAGTTTTGTATATTTCTTGGTTCTACTACAGTTTGCAATGGTCGTTATTTGATAAATCATTAATGTTAATGGCACTAGGCGCTGGCTTGCTATTGATTAGCTGGATCCTCAACCGCTTTCATAAGGAGCTAGTAAATGCGTAAATGGCTAACTATTGCCTTTGCAGTGCTTTGCTTAGCAGTGATTAATTACAGCATTTGGCAAAAAGAACAACAGTTGGCTCAAGGCAGAGTTGCCTTTTTAAAACTAGCACCTGTTGATCCTCGCTCTCTCATGCAGGGCGACTATATGGTGCTACACTTTGATATCGCAAACAAAATACAGCAATCACTGAAATCAAGGTCATCTACTGAGGGGCATGTTATTGTTGATCTTGATGAGCAACAAATAGCCCACTTTAATGCGCTGGATGAAGGCCAAGCGCTGAACGTCAATCAGCTTCGCATGCAATTTAGAATACGCCGCGGCCGGGTCATGCTAGCCACCAATGCGTTCTTCTTTCAAGAAGGCCACGGCTCAGCCTACGATGCAGCACAGTATGGTGAGTTTAGAGTATCCGACAGTGGTGAGCTATTACTGAAAGACATGTATGATGCTGAGCTAAAACTGATTAAACCTTAAACGAGAAACAGCGATTCCAAGTCGCTGTTTTTAATGTAAGTGCTCATTTTCGCTATTATCCGCATATTCCATTTGCAGTGTCGTATGTTTTAATGTCGCAAAGCTCTGGCTAATTCGTTGCTCAATTGCAAGCCGTACTCTGTCACTAGCAAAGCCTTCTTTTAATACCACATGAGCTGTTAGCATGGGTTTATTTTGCGTTAATGCCCAAAGATGTAGATCATGCACACTCGCGACACCTTCAGTTTCAGTAATCAACTGCTCAATTTCTTGCACATCCATATGGCTCGGTACGCCTTCTAACAGTAGGTTCAAACACTCTTTAAGCAATACCCAAGTACGCGGAAACACCATAAAGCCAATAAGCACGGCTAACACTGAATCTACCCATTGCCAGCCTGTATTCCAAATAATAATGGCGCCAATAATAACGGCTAGCGAACCTAGCATGTCTGCCCAAACCTCAAGGTAAGCACCTTTTACATTCAGACTTTCATCTTTGGCTTTGCTTAATAAGCGCATAGACACTAGGTTAACTATTAAGCCAGCAACCGCCACCAACAACATACCTAAGGTTTGAATATCGCTATCTGAGCCAATGCGTTTAATAGCGGCGTACAAAATATAAATAGCGACAGCTAACAAAATCAATGCATTAGCCGCTGCTGCCAGCACTTCAAAACGTGCATAGCCATAAGTACGCAGCAAGTCGGCAGCTTTACGCCCAGCATAGATAGCAATTAGCGCCAGCAATAGTGCAATAGAATCAGTCAGCATGTGCATTGCATCTGATATCAATGCCAAGCTACCCGTTAACCAGCCGCCAAGTACCTCGACCAACATAAAGCCCGCAGTTAATGCAAAGGCGATAGTCAGCCGTGTTTCTGGTAACTTAGAAATATCATGTTGATGATCATGGGCCATGCATTCACCACTGAAAAATAATCATGCATAAAAAAGGCGACTCAAGGTCGCCATTTTCAATCAAAGCTTAGCCATTTTCACGCATGATATTGACGAAGGTATTGGCTACGTTAGTTAGCATGCCTAAATAGCGGAAAAAGACAGCCCCAGTTAGCGCTTGATCATTTTCGACAACAAACTCAACAGCAGCAACTAGGTTGCTTTCATCACGCTTGACCTGAACCTTTGCACCTTTTGAATCTAAGTTAGCACGATTCGCCGCACGATAAGCACGTTCTAGTTCCTCAGCAGACTCAATTTCCCAGAAATTAGGCAGTAAAATAGAGACATAGTTTGTATCTTCAGCATCTGTCATGAGTAGACAGTTATTTTTTTCATACTTAAACACTAAATCCCATGTTTTGCTTTGCTCATCCCAACTTAGCTCGCCTTCTGCAAAACCTTCAGCTTTTAATAATTGTTGAATATGGTGGGCTTTCTGTTCTGCTACAGCTTTTTCTATAGCCATGTGTAATTCCTTGAAATGAGTAAAAATAGTTTGTTTAAGCTTAACGGTTTTTACTCAATAGTGAAAAGATAAAGCATAAAACAGTGAGTTATCTCATATTTTATGAGTTAGGTTATTAAAAGCTGGCGTTTTTAGCTAGAGCGGTTTAGCACCCATGATCGCACTAATAGCTATCAGTACAAGCAAAATTAAAAGCGCCCACACTAAACACCAGCGTTTCTGCTTTGAGGCCAGCGATGGCTTTGGCTGTTTTGACCAAACAAGTAATTGACGACCTAAGAGTGCTGCTAAAATAAACACCAATGGCAATAGGTAAATACCCAACGCTAACCATTTTAAATCCAAAGGCCAATGTGCAATATGCGCCATCCACCAACCTGATATTGGCAGACTTAAACTAAGTAGCATAAAGGCAGGAATACTAATACGCGCACTGCGCACAATTTTACGTAGCAACAGGCTCTCATTAACCTCGGCTTTGCTGCTTGCTCGCCACAGCATAATAATATGCGCCAACATACCTGCTATGAGCAGAACAGCAGGAACGCCATGTGCGATACGAATGAGTAAATAAGTGTCCATAGACTTCTCTTTATTGCGCTAAAAACAGTTTATATGCAGGGTTGTCCGTTTCATCCCAATATGGGTAACCAATACTATTAAAGGCTTCAGGGACAAGATGCATTTCATCATCAGGTACTTGCAATGCAGCTAATACGCGCCCTTCAGCGGCACCATGATTTCGATAATGAAACATTGAAATATTCCAATGACCGCCGAGTTTATTTAAGAAATTAAATAACGCGCCAGGACGTTCTGGAAACTCAAAACGATATAAACGCTCATTTATTACCGCATCATTATGGCCACCCACCATGTGGCGAATATGTAACTTCGCCAGTTCGTTTTCTGTTAGGTCAATCACAGGAAACCCTGCTTCATCCAACTGTTTAAGTAACTCAGAACGAGGATCTAATTCAGGATGCGTTTGTACGCCAACAAAGATATGCGCCTGCTCTTTGCTATGAAATCTGTAATTAAATTCAGTAATTTGACGTTTTCCAATAGCTTCGCAAAAGCGTTTAAAGCTGCCTGGATTCTCTGGAATGGTAACAGCAATAATAGCTTCCCGTTGCTCGCCTAACTCGGCACGTTCAGCCACATGGCGTAAACGGTCAAAATTGACATTGGCACCAGAATCAATAGCAACAAGGTTTTGATCTTTAATAGCTGAGCGTGCTACATATTTTTTGATACCTGCAACAGCCAACGCGCCTGATGGCTCAGTAATGGAGCGCGTATCATCATAAATATCTTTCATAGCCGCACAAATTTCATCGCTGCTTACTGTGATTACCTCGTCAACATAATCACGGCATACAGCAAAGGTATGCTCGCCAATTTGCGATACAGCAACCCCATCAGCAAAAAGCCCTACTTGAGGTAAAGAAACACGCTCGCCAGCCGCCATAGCTGCCTGTAAGCAATTAGAATCTTCTGGCTCTACACCAATCACCTTAATTTCAGGGCGAACATATTTGATATAGGCGGCCACACCTGCAATTAGCCCACCGCCACCGCAAGGTACAAATACAGCATGTAACGCACCTTGATGCTGACGTAAGATTTCCATCGCAACAGTGCCCTGCCCCGCAATCACATCCGGATCATCATAAGGGTGGATATATACAAAGCCTTTTTCTTCAACTAAACGCAATGAATGGGCTAACGACTCAGGGAAAGCATCACCATGGAGTACCACACGAGCTCCACGCGCGCGCACCGCTTTTACTTTAATTTCAGGCGTAGTTTTAGGCATAACAATAGTAGCTTTAATGCCTAAGTGCTTTGCAGCTAACGCCACACCTTGAGCATGATTACCTGCTGAAGCTGTCACTACTCCGCGTGCTTTTTCAGCCTCACTCAGCTGAGCAATTTTATTGTAAGCACCACGAATTTTGAACGAGAAAACAGGTTGTAAATCTTCACGTTTCAATAAAATACTGTTGCCTAAGCGCTGTGACAGTTGATAGGCCGATTGTAGTGGTGTTTCTTCTGCGACATCGTAAACACGCGCCGTCAGGATTTTTCTTACATATTGTTCAAGCATGGCGGGAAATTCTAGAAATTAACGAAAGCCTATGAGTCTACTCCACGAACTGGCGAACAACCACACCAAAACTAAACAAAAGCGTATAATCACCGCAATTTACAACCAAGTGTGGACCTCCCTGTGAATCAAGATCAATTAAAGCAAGCTGTTGCCAAGGCGGCAATTGACTACATCCGCCCTTATTTAGCTAAGGATACTGTTCTTGGTATTGGCACTGGCTCAACTGCCAATTTTTTTATTGATAGGCTGGCTGATTTACGTGGCGATTTTGCCGGTGCTGTTGCTAGCTCTGAGGCTACAGCCGAGCGCTTAAAAAAACACGGTATTGAAGTGTATGACTTAAACACTGTTGCCAGCCTTGATTATTATATTGACGGGGCTGACGAGGCCGATGCCAATTTAGCACTCATCAAAGGCGGTGGTGCAGCACTTACGCGTGAAAAAATTGTCGCCGCTGTCGCTAAAACCTTTATTTGCATTGCTGACGGCAGTAAAAAAGTAGAAGTGTTGGGTAACTTCCCTCTACCTGTAGAGGTTATTCCTATGGCACGTAGTTATGTTGCACGTCAAATTGTAAAGCTTGGTGGTGACCCTGTTTACCGCCAAGGCGTTGTTACTGATAACGGCAATGTGATTCTAGACGTGCATAACATGCAAATTAACCATCCTGTCGAATTAGAAATCGCGCTAAACAATATTGTAGGCGTTGTAACGAATGGCTTATTTGCAGCACGCCCAGCCGATGTGCTTTTACTGGGTACAGTAAATGGCGTAGAAACATTAAAACCCTAAGCCTATGCGCAGTAATAGCACATCAGCTATTACTGCTTTTTACTGGTTTAGCAGATTAACAGGCATCTGTCGTTGAGCACTGCGCTGATGTATTCGACAGCCCTTTTGCCATGGTAAAAACTAATAACAACGCCAACATAGCAATCCCCAGCATACTTAGCATCAGTACTATGCCGCTGTAGTAATCCATAATAAATCCGCCAACTAAGCTACCAATAGTAATTAAGATTAAGAACATAAAGGTTATTAGTGCCGAGCCTTTTTCAATCAGATGCGGCACATGAATATGCATCCAGATATTGATGCTGGCAGGAACCAGCCCTGATGCAATACCCCACAATGAAATTAAGGTAACTGCAACCCAAACGTTAATGGCTGAAACAGCAAATAAGGCAAACGTCAAACTCAGCAAAAATGCACTTAGCGCAAAGTTATAACGGATATTATATCTACCCAAATAACCTGCTAGCAGATTACCCACTACGCTTGCCACGCCAAAAACCAATAATAAGCCTGATATTTCTGAATCTGAAAAGCCTGCAGTTTTCTTAAAGAAAGCGGTGAAATAGTTATACACAGAGAAATGCGCTAAAAAGATTAGTGTGAATAAAATTAAGCCTTTACGTGCAATAGGGTGTGAAGGCATTAACAGTAGCTCTTTCCAGCGTAAAACAGAGGTGGGTTTTAAACTTGGCAATGAAATATACTGCAAAACCCACGCTAGCAAACCTGCCACCACTAACGCCCAATAAGGTGTGCGCCAGCTATAGTGATCCGCTAGCCAAGCGCCTAAAGGTACGCCAATCACAGTGACTAAGGTGACTGCTGAAAAAAAGATGGTCACTGCGGTCGCAACGGACAAACGAGTAGGCGCTAAACGTAACACCAAACCTGCAGCCACACCCCAAAAGCCCCCTAGAGCAATGCCTAAAGCAAAGCGCCCAATGAGTACTAAAGTAAAATCTGTAGCTAAAGCGGTAATCAAATTAGCCACAATCATCAGCCCAACCAACAACAAGAGCACAATACGTCTATCTAAATTTTTCGCATAAATAGGAATAAACAATGAAGACATCATGCCTGCAATAGAGGTTACAGTGACTGTTAAGCCCGCTGAACCTACGGATATTTGAAAATCATGGGCAATATTATTGAGAACACTAATAGCCAAAAACTCGCCTGTCACAATGATAAAACAAGCAAAAGTTGCCGAAAGTAACGCCAGCCAGCTACCATTATGCGACGGAGAATGAGATGTTGTCATACAAGTACCAAAAGAAATTGATCGCTATAAATTCTATTTTTATAATGATCGCTATAAAATAGAGCAGCTATTTTTCATAGGTTGCTGACGGCTGTCAATTATTTTTTTAGCAATCGTTACAAAATTAAATCATACTGTGGAGCGCATCATTTGCTGAACAACGTGAGATTATGAGTACTACAAAACGCGGACGCCCTAAACGCTTTGACGAACAAGAAGCCTTACAAAAAGCCATGTTATTATTTTGGCAAAATGGCTATATTGCTACGTCTATTAGCGACTTAACACAGGCTTTAGGCATTACTGCGCCTAGCTTGTATTGTAGTTTTGGCGATAAAGCTTCGTTATTTAATCGTTGTATTGATTATTATCTCACACATGAAGCCTGCCCTATTCTACCTATTATGGAAAAGGCTAAAACCGCCAAAGTTGCTTTTGAATTACTGATGTACGATTCAGCCAAAAGACTAGTTCAACCAGATAAGCCTATGGGTTGCATGCTCATCACAGCCACTATGAGCGGTGCGCATGAAATTCCGGAAGTGCAACACAATGTGCAAGAAAAACGCAAAAGCTATAAACAGCATTTGCTGCAACGGTTACAACTTGGCATAGAACAAGGCGATGTCGCCGCTAACGCTCCCATACAGGCCATCACTGATTTTTATCTTACTGTTATCAATGGCCTAACTGTGCAAGCCTGCGATGGTGCCAGCTTAGAAGAACTCAATCACGTTATTTTTAATGCGATACAAGCTTGGCCTATTTTTCAAGCTCAACCCTAAATTGGGCTAACCTTTGTTTTAATGTACAGTAATAGGGTGATCGATAAGGCTCTACTAGCAAAGTCACCCCTTTATACATCATGCTTAGAGCACAACACCAGCATACAAAGTTGCAATAACATCAAGCTTATCTGCATGCACTGCCGCAGCGTTAGGCTTTGCTATCCAAAACTAAAGGTAGGCGTGAAATCTTTTCTGCCAAAAACTACGGCTAACAATTGAGTATTAGTCGCTATGACAGCAGGCGCTGGAATGGCGCAACTTACCACCTGATTACGTGCCCAAGGCAGCTAACGCTATTACCTGAGCACGCCACACAAGATTTACTTGTTACTATTTTCAGCCCTAGCGCCAAACCACTAAGGCCGAAAATTTCTTTAGCACCGTTTTTACGCCAGTAATAGATTATTTGCCCACTGCCGCCGCAGACTCAGGCGTCGCAAACCAGTAAAACAGATTAGGCTCAGCGACCATAAAAATATTGCCTTTATCGTCCATCGCCACACCTTCAGCTTGATCAATGGTGCTTGCTAAACCATTAGCACCTAATGTGAGTTTCATATAACTAACAGGCTTGCCTTCTGGGCTGACTTCCATGAGCATCTGCGATTGATCCGACAGCACAATAAGATGACCTGTGCGTGGGTCTACCTCCATCGCTGAAAAATCTTTCATAAAAATGCCTTTACTTGCGACCTGCGTAACTTTCACTGGCCTACTTTTGATATCAACCGTAAATAACCCTTTAGGATCGCGCTCTTTGGCTACCCATAACACTTTATTTTTGTAATCCCAGGCCATGCCCTCAATGCCTTTATTGCCGCCATCGCCGATACCAATCTCAACGATCTCTACGTCTTTCAAATGGACTGTTTGATCTTCTGTAGGCAACTTAAAAATTTTTAGCTGCCCATTACGCTCATTAATCACAGCCACATAGCCGTCATCGAGCACTTCAATTGCTTCAAGATCGCCAAAACCTTCTAACTGAATAACGCGTAAGGTTTCCCCTGTTAATGACATTTCAGCAATTTGTGTTTTTTGTCCTGTCACTGTGAATAAGGTATTGCTTTGATCGTTCCAGCTTAGACCTGAGGTTTCTTCCTCACCAATTTTTGCAATAACCTTAGCCTCAATTGCCACCTCATAATTAGGTAGCCAAATACTACGTTGGCGCTCTTCTAGACTGGTGTGATGCTCTTGCCACCACAGCATAACCTGCTTATCCCACTGTAGAACTACAGTCAAAATAGCCAAAATAAAAACAATCAAAAAAGTTATTAGTGCCCAAGGCGAATTAGCGCTACGCATCGTTTGCGAACTACCTATAATAGTCAAAATGAAAAACGGGCTTAAATAGACAAGGCTCGTGCAAATTAGTTTTGACAGTGGAGATCCTTATGAATTTGCCGGTTTTGCGTTTAAAGCCCAATGCTGACCGCCGCTTGCGCAGTGGCCACCTTTGGATTTACAGCAATGAGGTTGACACCAAAGCAACCCCTTTAGGTGACTTCCAAATGGGTGATCAAGTCATCGTTGAAAATGCCAATGGCAAACCTATGGGCGTAGCCGCATTAAACCCACAACAACTCGTATGCGCGCGCATAGTATCACGCGATACTGGCTACAGTTTAGACAAATCACTGCTAATCCATCGCCTAAAAGTAGCACTGTCATTACGTGAAAACCTATTTGAAAGTCCCTTTTATCGTCTCATCAATGCTGAAGCAGATTTATTACCAGGTCTTGAAATTGATCGTTTTGGTGACGTATTTAGTGTGCAAATTAGCACTCAAGCTATGGAGCGGCTAAAAGACAGCATTGTTGAAGCCTTAGTAAAAAGCTGCAAAGCGCGCACTATTATCTGGCGTAACGACCTGCCCAACCGTGATTTAGAAGGGCTAGAAAAATACCTAGAAACGGCCTATGGCGATGATGATGATGCGGTAGAAGTTATTGAAAACGGTATTCGCTATGTCAGCCCTTTGCTGCTGAAAAAACGCGCACCTTGGAACTATGACCAACGCTTAAATCGCGCTCGACTTGCAGATTATGTGCAAGGAAAACGCGTACTTAGCCTCTATGCTGGTGTTGGTGACTGGGCATTGAATGCCGCTGTAAACGGCGCAAGCCAAGTTGTTTGTTTAGAGCATAGCCAAGACTTAACAGATGTTTTGCTTGCCAATGCTGAAGACAATCATGTTGCTGACTTGATTGAATGCTATCAAGGCGATGTTCTGGCTGGCTTAGATACGCTCAAGTCGACCGAAGAACGATTCGATATTATTTTGGCTGATCCACCTGATTTTATTCGCCGTAAAAAAGACTTTAAAACAGGTGAAGCAGGCTACCGTCGACTATATGAGGGGGCAATGCGCTTGCTAGCCAAAGACGGTTTGTTTATGGTATCTACACGTTCTTTATTTTTTAGCCAAGAAGAAATGCAAAGCAGCTTACTTGCTAGCGCTCGCCACCTTGATCGCAACTTACAAGTATTGGAACGCCAAGGCCAAAGCCCTGATGTTCCGGCACATCCTGCCATTGCTGAAAGCAGTTATTTGAAGCATTTTATTTGTCGTATTTTGCCAAATAGTTAATTTTCTTGCTAATCCATAGTCAGTCTTTGCTTATCCTGCGAAGGCTGGCATAGAATCAAAATTGGCTGCCACTACACTGTGGAAACCCGCTTACTTTGCCAACCGTACGGACATCCCGCGACAGTTCTGCAAGTGTGCAATAACTCGTTCATACCATTTTTATAGTGCTGGAAACCGTCATGCCTGATTATCGCTCAAAAACCTCTACTTTCGGTCGTAATATGGCTGGTGCCCGCGCATTATGGCGCGCCACTGGAATGAAAGATGAAGACTTTCAAAAACCTATTATTGCTATTGCCAACTCTTTCACCCAGTTTGTACCTGGGCATGTACACCTGAAAGACCTCGGGCAGCTGGTGGCGCGTGAAATTGAGCGTGCAGGCGGCGTAGCCAAAGAGTTCAATACCATTGCGGTAGATGATGGTATCGCTATGGGGCACGACGGCATGCTCTATTCGCTACCTAGCCGAGAAATTATTGCCGACTCTGTCGAATACATGGTTAACGCCCATTGTGCTGATGCGTTAGTTTGTATCTCTAACTGCGATAAAATCACTCCCGGCATGTTAATGGCAGCATTGCGCCTAAATATTCCTGTGGTCTTTGTCTCAGGCGGCCCTATGGAAGCTGGAAAAACAAAACTAGCCAACCACGGTTTAGACCTTGTAGATGCCATGGTGATTGCCGCTGATGACAGCTGCAGCGATGAAAAAGTAGCTGAATATGAACGTAGCGCCTGCCCAACCTGCGGCTCTTGTTCAGGCATGTTCACCGCCAACTCAATGAACTGTTTAACTGAAGCGCTGGGGCTATCTTTACCTGGAAATGGCTCCACTTTAGCGACTCACGCTGACCGTAAACAACTGTTCTTGCAAGCAGGACGCACCATAGTTGAGCTATGCAAACGTTATTACCAAGATAACGATGAGCGCGCTCTACCGCGCAATATTGCCAACGTGAAAGCCTTTGAAAACGCCATGACCTTAGATATTGCAATGGGCGGCTCAACCAATACTATTTTGCACTTATTGGCTGCTGCACAAGAAGGCGAGGTGAATTTTGACCTGCGTGATATTGACCGCCTATCACGCCGTGTACCGCAATTATGCAAAGTTGCACCAAATATCCAAAAATATCACATGGAAGATGTGCATCGTGCAGGTGGTATTTTCAGTATTTTAGGTGAACTTTCACGTGCGGGCTTATTGCATACTGACTTACCAACAGTGCATAGCCCAACAATGGCTGATGCTATTGCTAAATGGGATATTCGCATCACACAGGATCAAGACGTGCATCGTTTTTTCAAGGCAGGTCCTGGTGGCATTCCAACACAGGTTGCCTTTAGCCAAGACTCACGCTGGGAAAGCCTTGATTTAGACCGTAGCGAAGGCTGCATTCGCGATCTAGAACACGCCTACTCAACCGAAGGTGGCTTAGCTGTACTTTATGGTAATATCGCCAAAGATGGCTGCGTTGTAAAAACCGCTGGGGTTGATGAATCTATTTTAGTGTTCGAAGGCAGCGCCAAAATCTTTGAAAGCCAAGATGCAGCGGTAAAAGGTATTCTTGCTGATGAAGTTCAAGCAGGCGATGTCGTTATTATTCGCTACGAAGGCCCTAAAGGCGGGCCAGGCATGCAAGAAATGCTCTACCCAACTTCTTACTTAAAATCAAAAGGTTTGGGTAAATCCTGCGCACTATTAACTGATGGACGTTTTTCAGGCGGCACTTCGGGTTTATCTATCGGCCATGCGTCACCTGAAGCGGCAGCTGGTGGTGCTATTGGCTTAGTAGAAAATGGCGACCGTATTCTAATTAACATCCCAGAACGTAGCATTAACCTCTTAGTCAGCGATGCTGAATTAGAACAGCGTCGTGCCCAACAAGATGCTAAAGGCTGGAAACCTGCAACACCTCGCTCACGTAAAGTATCCACAGCATTAAAAGCTTACGCCTTGTTAGCTACCAGTGCAGATAAAGGCGCTGTACGTGATAAAAGCTTATTAGACGACTAAAAACAAAGGGCTACTTATAAGTAATAAGTAGCCCTTTTTAATGTTCTGATTTTAGCAGCCATGCACCGAGCAGCTTGCACCCCAAATAATCATAACGGAAATAGACACAATAATAGCAATAGGAATCCGTGGTACTGTTGCAGCGGCTTTAGCGTCGCCGGCAATATCTTTTTTCGTTTTAAAATAGCTAATGTCACTCGTTATTGACTTAGGCAAGGCATAACGCTGCAAAATTAGCTCGCGATTTTCTACCTCTACTATTTTTCCTGTTCTGGCATACACTATTGGCAGATAAGAAGCTTGCAATTGCTCTTCATTCAGTACAGCTCGTGCTGCGCTTTTAAACTTTGAATCTATTTCTAATTCCACCACAAATAAAGGGTATCTATATTCATTACGCAACTTAGCAAACTGCTCATCTGATATAAGCATGCGTGGAATAAACAAATAGATAGTGCCTTCCACTTGCTCTTGGTCTTGCACCTTCATTTGCGCATGAGCAGAAGCCACCTTACTTGCCCATTCAGACTGAGTAAACTGCTGAAACGCAGCTACTTTGTTGCTAAAAAGACGATAACTTCTTGTATTAGAAATAGCATAAAGATTGTCATTACTAATAAAAAAGGTCTGTATTCATTCCTGCTCATTAGGCTGCTTAGGGTCTTGCACAACAATGTTAGAACAACCACTGAAAAACAACATAACTATTGCAACCAACAAAAGATGCTTCTTTATAGCTATCCTTACATGAAAATCAAAGTGATTGAAAAACCGCGCAACGGTGCAGCTACACACCAGCCTATACAAAGTTAAAGAGCCAAAATAGGAGCTAAGTTGGCTCTTTAACAAGTAAAGATTAAATTTCTTCCTCAGTCTCAGCAATCAGTTTCCAGCTTACTGAGCTTACACTACGCTCTAAGCTAATACGGCTCACGATCTGCTCTAGTTGCGATTGCCCACCAGCCTTAGAAATTAACTCTGCCATGACACAGAGTGAATTAGATTTGCCTTCAATATCTTCGCTTAATAGCGATTGCAAGGCATAGCCTGTATTACCTAGAGAGTGCAGCAATAAGGTACGAACATGCACTTCATCATCCGCATGGCATACAATTTTTACCCGATAATGCTGTTCTTGATCGCTATTTACTACTTCTATTTTGTTAATACGTTGAGCGGCTTCACGGAGCAATATATTGGCACATAGAATAACCAGCATGCCCAAGCTCGCTTCTATGAGTAAACCCAGTCCACATAGCACACCAATAGCCGCTGAGCACCATAGGGTAGCGGCTGTATTCAAACCTCTAACATTAAAGCCTTCGCGCATAATGACACCAGCGCCAAGAAAACCAATGCCTGAGACAACTTGCCCAGCAATACGTCCGGCGCTACTAAAGTCACCTGTATAGGCAGAAACCATAACAAATAAGCAAGCACCTGATGCCACCAAAGCATTAGTGCGCAAGCCCGCCAAACGATGGCGTAGCTGACGCTCGACACCAATCACAGCGCCCAACAACATGGCTACGCCTACGCGTAGTAAAAAGATTTTCCAATCCATAACGGGTCTCCTCTAACTGAGCACCCAAAGGTGAAACTAAAATGAGGCAGGAATAAATCGCTTCTTAGATTAGAAGCGATTTATGTCTTTTATGTGAAAAAAATACTTAATGCACCCTTGCTAGATAAGGGTTAAATCAGATTACAGTGACACATCAGCTAAGATTTGTGCAGCAATAAACAGGTAAATAACCACACCCGAAGCATCACAAATTGATGTAATTAAAGGTGAGGATGCACTGGCTGGGTCAAAGCCAAGTCGGCTTAAAGCAAATGGCAAGCTCATACCAATAATACAACCAATCAAAACGATAGAGACCATGCTTAATGCGAGCACCAGAGCTACCAACTCATCACCGCGAATAAAGCCTAAAATAGAGACTGCCACTGCCATACTGGCGCCTAACAATAACGCCACAATACATTCACGCCCAACAAGGTAGAGCCAGTCTTTCATTACAACATCGCCTGTTGCCAGCGCTCGTACCATGAGCGTTGCAGACTGAGAACCGGCGTTACCACCACTATCAACCAATAATGGCAAGAAGAATACCAAGACCAGATTGGCAGCAATAATATCCTCAAAGTGAGCAATACCCGCACCAGAAAATAGATTACCAAATACTAGAAACACCAGCCAGAAAACACGCTTACGGTACATTAAGCCAAAGGTTGCTTCTTTAATATTAAAGCTTGGCTCAGCAACTACCCCACCTGATTTTAAGAAGTCTTCTGTTGCTTCTTCACTGACAATATCCATGGCATCATCATAGGTTACTATACCTATTAACGCCCCTGTATCATCAGTAATTGGCAAAGCTAATAAGTCATAGCGTGCCATTTTTTTAGCAATAGCTTCTTGCCGTTCTGTCACCTGCGCACTAATAAAGTCACTAATCATGAGTTCATTAATGCTTGTTTCAGGGCTGGCAAGGATAAGTTGACGTAATGACACCACGCCAAGTAGCTTACGGCCTTCATCTATCACATAGGCATGATAGATAGTTTCTGCATCTGGCGCTTCCAAGCGCAAAGCTGCCAACGCTTGTTCGACCGTCATTTCTTGTTTTAGCGTAGCGTAGTCAGACGTCATAATAGCGCCTGCGGTGCCTTCTAGGTAAGCTGATAGTCGGCGAATATCTTCACGTTCAGCCTGAGCCAGTGCTGGCAATAAAGCGTCACGTTGGTTTTGGTCTAAGCGCTTAAATAAATCAGTACGTTCATCAGACGGCATTTCGCCTACTAGCTTTGCCAAACTAGCACGCGGAAACTCGCGAGCAAAACGGACTTGTTCTTCTGGTTCAAAATAAGAGTAAACTTCTGCACGATTCGGTAGAAGCTCTAATAAACGCCAAGCTAATGCCGGATCTAACTGTTCTAATACATCAGATAAATCAATAGGGCGTAAGCTTTTTACAGCTGCCAATGCATTGTCTAGTTGGTTATTTTCAATGGTCGCGCTCAATACTTGAGCTAAGTTATTGGTATTGCTCATGCTTGTTCTCCTAGCAGCCAGCCAAGGGCTACTTAACAAGCATGTATTAGGATTAGCTAATAGATGCTAACGAAGAGGCCTCAGCCAGAATGCTGATCAGCAGATTTTTTGTAATGGTCCACGAGGGACTACAACAAGGGCTTTCCATTAGGTATTTTTTCTCACATAAACCGCAAATGCGGCGTCGCGAATCCTAGTTGATCACGTATTAAAGCGCAACCACGATTATTTTAAATGTCAAGAAATATTCAGCTAACCTTTGACTATTCATAGACAAAGGCCAGTGATAGCTAGGTATCATTCAAGTTAGTGGGTTAATGTCTTTCTCAAGCTTGTTAAGACTTCATTCAGGTTATTTGGCAACACACCACGCCAGAGCTGAAAAGCTTCTGCGGCTTGAGCAACAAGCATTCCTAAACCATCCATTACTTGCGCGGCTCCTTGCGCTAACGCCCATTGGTTGAACGCAGTAATTTCAGCGCCATACATCATGTCATAGCATTGAGTATGCTGCGTTGTGATACAGGCTGGTGAAAGTGCCGGCAATTCACCACTTAAGCTAGCCGAAGTCGCATTAATAATGAGATCAAAGGGTTGCTGAAGTTGATCAAAACTACAGGCTTGAACTTCTCCTAAGTCGGCAAATAACGCTGCTAACTGCTGAGCTTTTGTTAAGGTTCGATTGGCAATAACTAATTGTGTAGGCTGTTCTGCCAACAGAGGCGCCAACGCGCCACGCGCCGCCCCACCTGCACCCAACAATAAAATACGCTGTCCGCTGAGTTGAACAGACAAGCGTTTCAGATCCAACACTAAACCAGCACCATCAGTATTATCGCCTAAAATGCAGCCATTATCCTCAAATTTAAAGGTATTTACGGCTCCTGCTCGCTGAGCGCGTGGCGTCAGCACATCCGCCATGGCAAAGGCTTGTTCTTTAAAAGGCACCGTAATATTGGCGCCTTTACCACCTTGCTGCATGAAGTTACGAACACTTTGCTCAAAGGCATCTAAAGGTGCCAATAATCGTTCATAACTCATTATTTGCGCTGTCGCCTGCGCAAAACTTTGATGAATCTGAGGTGATCGACTATGGCCAATGGGGTTACCAATAACAACATAGCTATCCATTATTGCCGCCCTAACCAATCGCGGTCTTGTAAGAAATACTCTGTCAGGCGCGCTTCTGCTGAGTTAGGTTGTGGTTTCCAATCATACCCCCAGCGCACAACCGGGGGCATTGACATTAAGATAGATTCAGTTCGCCCACCTGACTGTAGGCCAAACAACGTACCTCTATCCCAAACTAAATTAAATTCAGCATAACGCCCTCGACGGAAGGCTTGAAACTCGCGCTGTGCTTGAGTAAACGGCTCTGCTTTGCGACGTTCAACAATAGGTAAATAGGCCGCCAAGTAAGCGTCACCAATCGCCTGAATAAATTTAAAGCAGGTTGCAAAATCCCAACGATTTAAATCATCAAAAAATAAACCGCCAATCCCCCGTGGTTCATTTCTATGCTTTAAATAAAAGTACTTATCACACCAATGTTTAAATTCGTTATAAACGCCTTCGCCAAAAGGCGCACAGGCATCATGGGCTACTTGGTGCCAGTGCACACAATCTTCTTCGATGGCATAATAGGGGGTTAGATCAAAACCACCACCAAACCACCAAATAGGCGCTTCACCTTCTTTTTCTGCAACAAATAGGCGCACATTGGCGTGGGATGTGGGAATATGTGGATTAGTGGGATGAATCACCAAAGATACACCCATTGCTTGAAATGAACGCCCCGCTAACTCTGGCCGATGTGCGCTAGCAGAGGCAGGGAGCTGCCCACCAAACACATGCGAAAAATTAACGCCGCCTTTCTCGATAATATTACCTTGTTCTAAAACTCGTGTGCGGCCACCACCGCCTGCTTCGCGCTCCCAACTTTCTTCGTAAAACCTGCTGCCATCAAGAGTTTCAAAAGCTTGGCAAATACGATCCTGTAGCGATAATAAATACGCCTTAACGGCAGCAATATCAGACACACTTTTCTCCAAATAACTTAGGCGGGGCGAATAACCCTACCTGTCATTAAATCACGAATCAAACTAGGACTTTTACGTCCGCCCAAAGCGCCATTGAGCACAGCATCTAAACAGCCATGAAAATATTGTTCAACTTTTAAGCGGCTATTAGCAGAAGGCCGACCTGCTGGGTTGGCAGAAGTAGATACTATAGGCCCTGTATAAGCACACAATGCCTGTACTAATGGATGATCAGTAACACGAATAGCCACAGTATCATGTTCACCAGTAATCCAATAAGGCAACCTATCTTGGTGAGGTACCAGCCAGGTATTAGGGCCTGGCCATGTGGTTTCTAATTGTGCTCGCTGCGTTGCTGGTATGTCATGCAAAATAAAATCAAATTGCTCTATAGCAGCTGCAATTAGAATCAACCCCTTATACATAGGACGCTGCTTTAAGGCTAAAATTTTCTCTACCGCAGCTACTTGCCAAGGATCACAACCCAACCCCCAAACGCCTTCAGTGGGATAAGCAATCACAGCACCTTGCTTGATTTTTTGGGCTGTTTGCTGAATTTGCCAATTAGATACCATACATCCTCCACAGTGGAGTCAACATGTTACTCCAGTGTGTTAGGACGATACAGCCATAATCCATTTTCTTGATGTACATAGCCACTAATTTCTAAATCGGTTAGCTGAGCCAGTACATCATTGATGGGCAATTGAGTAACGGCTGACAAATCGTCCAGTGTTAATGGACAGGCTTGCAATGCAGTAATCAGGGGATGTTGTGCCTGCGCGCACTGATCTTGGCCTGAAGAGTTTTCAATCATGAGTCTTTGTTGCCAGTGCTGTAGATTCTGCAAAATATCTTCAATACTTTCAGTCAATACAGCACCTTCACGTAGCAGCTGATGACAGCCTTTTGCCCCTGCATGATGAATAGAGCCTGGAATAGCAAATACTTCTCGTCCTTGCTCAATTGCTAAACGCGCTGTAATTAATGAGCCGCTGCGAATACTAGCTTCTGTGACTAATACACCCAAAGATAAACCACTAATAATACGATTACGCCGAGGAAAATTATGCGCTAAAGGTGCGACCTCTAACGCTAGCTCAGACACAATAGCGCCTGCCTGCTCAATAATTTGAGCGCGTAATTTGCTATTGGCTTTAGGGTAGGTATGCAACATGCCTGTTCCCATTACCGCCACTGTTTTGCCACCTACTTTTAATGCACCTTGATGGGCTGCCGTATCCACTCCTCGTGCCAATCCACTGGTAATTACACCACCGGCTTTAGCAAAGCACTGCGCAAACTGTGCTGCATGGCTGATACCAAGCGCTGAAGCATTTCGACTACCGACAATAGCCAACTGCGGTATATGCAAAGCATCAAGATTACCTTGTACGAACAGCAAAGGTGGAGCATCACTAATTTCTTTTAATAAAGCAGGGTATTGATCTTGTGTAATACTAAGTGCGGCGTGCTGAGGATGCTCTAACCAACGTAAGATAGCATCAACCTGTTCACCTATTTGTCCACTATGGCGCAAAGCAATGCTCTCTGCTGGCATTTTCAAACTACTCCATGCGCTTGCAGGTGCGCTAAGCGCTGAAGCTGCATTGCCAAAAGTGCTAAGTAATCTTGTAATACGTTGCGTGCTGATATGTGGTAAACAGTGCAGTCTTAGTAAAGCATTCAGCTCGCCAGAGGATATATTCATCATACGCCAATCTCTAATCTACTGGTTCACTACTAAAACTAAGGGCTTTTTGGCAATTCACAAACATAAAAAAACCACGGTCACGACCGTGGTTTTAAACGTAAACACTCGCTTAAGGTTAACGAGGGTTTTTCACCACATCGTTTACACGTAATGGTTGAGTTGAATGCAATACCAGCGCATAACTAATTTTGTCATACACACGGAAAACCATCATCAGACCTGCTTTTTCATCCGGTGCTTTCACTAATTTACCAGAGACGCGGTCACGAATTAGCTCGCCTCTGCGGTAAATACTTAATACGTTGCCTTCTTCAAGCTGCTCACGTGCACCTTTGTTAATAGTGACAACATCCATAGTACCTACTTGTGTGACACCGCGTGGCACATCAAGAATGACGCCATCAATCACTTGTTTTGGCTCACTAGGAACGAAAATAGAAGTGACAGCACGTTCTTCTGTGATGAATAAACGATCAGCTGGCTGAATTTCTTGGGTGCTACGGATAAGGTTGACTGAACCTACATCACCATCCATGGCGATCACTTCGCCACTACCCATATCATCTAGGTTAATACCTAAGAACTCTTTAGTTTTAGGGTCTTTGTAAACTTTACCTAAACGGAAGATGTTATAAATGGTACCTTCTTCTAACTTACCTTTGGTGTAAATACGATCGCCAATACCAGCTAAAATACTTTCTTTTTGACCACCTAAGACATAAGGCGCCTTAGTGTATTCTGCTTCTTTATCAATAATACGGTTACGTAATAAGAAACCATTGATAGCTTCTAATGGGATAGTAGGAATAGCTTCTGCCGCAGAGGTAGAGCGAATTTTTGGCGACAATTTAACTGTGCCACGTGATGCACCGCGCGTTAAAGTAAGACGCGGCTTACCATCCACATAAATAAGGCTTAAAGTATCACCAGGATAAATCAGGTGAGGATTTTTAATTTGTGGATTAGCATGCCATAATTCTGGCCACTTCCACGGGCTAGTTAAAAACTTGCCAGAAATTGCCCACAAGGTATCGCCCTTCACTACCGTGTAACTCTCAGGATGACCTTGCTTTAACTGCACTTCTGCGTGAGTTAGTCCGCTAACTGCTAATAACAGTAAAGCGAGTAGTGATTTCCTCATGAGGTGAATCCCTTTATCATATGTTTGACAGATAGAACGCCAGATGCACATTGTAAAGCTAAACATCTGGATTTGGCACTGTGCTAATAGCTATTTGAGCATATTAACAGCCCACTTTTAATTTATTTCATAAGTAGATCACAAAGACATATGGCTATCAGAACTATTTTAGAATTTCCTGACCCTCGTCTACGAACCATTGCAAAACCAGTGGAAAAAGTTGACAGCGAAATCCAAAACCTTGTTGAGGACATGCTAGATACCATGTACGAAGCAAACGGAATTGGCTTAGCAGCAACGCAAATCGACGTGCATTTGCGGGTTGTAGTGATGGACTTATCTGAAGATCGTAACGAACCTCGCGTATTTATCAACCCTGAATACACCGTTTTGTGCGATGAAGGCAATATTTACCAAGAAGGTTGCTTATCTGTACCTGGCTTTTACGAGGAAGTTGAACGTCCATTGCGTATTCGACTCAACGCCCTAGATAAAGATGGAACTCCTTTTGAAGAGGAAGCTGAAGGTATTTTAGCCATTTGCTTCCAGCATGAGTGTGATCATTTAAATGGCAAATTATTTGTTGATCATATTTCACAACTAAAACGCGACCGTATTCGTAAAAAACTAGAAAAACAGCATCGTTTGAATAGCCGCAGTTAATTTCTGATGCGGTTTGTTTAGAATCTAAGCCCGTTTTGCGTTGTAAGGTAATTATTTCATGAGCCCATCTTTACGTATTATTTTTGCAGGTACGCCTGAATTTGCAGCTAAGCATTTGCAAGCGCTACTCGCTAGCCAGCATGAAGTAATTGCTGTTTACACTCAACCAGACCGTCCTGCTGGGCGCGGACAAAAACTACTGCCATCGCCTGTAAAAGCATTAGCGCTAGAAAACACTATTCCTGTTTACCAACCAGTTTCGCTAAAAGGCATTGAAGCGCAACAACAACTAGCAGCGCTTAACGCTGACCTTATGGTGGTGGTTGCCTATGGTTTATTGCTACCGCAAGCCGTACTTGATGCGCCACGCCTTGGCTGTATCAATAGTCACGCATCATTATTGCCGCGCTGGCGTGGTGCAGCACCTATTCAGCGTGCCATTGAAGCTGGTGATACAGAAACAGGAGTGACTGTTATGCAAATGGAGGCTGGCTTAGATACAGGCCCTATGCTGCTTAAAGTTACGACACCTATTAGCCAGCAAGACACTGCCAGCACAGTGCATGACCGTTTAGCTGAACTAGGCGCACAAGCCGTCATTAATACCGCAAACCAATTGGCACAAGGCAGCCTTAGTGGTGAAATGCAAGATGATGCTCTCAGTTGCTACGCCAGTAAATTAATCAAAACAGAAGCTGTAATCGACTGGTCGTTACCTGCACAGGTATTAGATCGAAAAATTCGTGGTTTACACCCTTGGTTAATTTGCCACACCCGTATTGAGCAACAACAACTAAAGATACACAGCGCTGAAGTTTGTGCGCAAACAGGACGCCCAGGAGAGATTATTAGCATTGAAAAAGAGGCTATAGTTGTAGCCTGTGGTGAGCAAGCATTACGCATTACTCGCGTGCAATTGCCAAATGCAAAAGCGCTGTCGGTTAGTGACGTGTTAAATGGCAAAAAAGAGTTATTTAAATTACATCAGGTTTTAGGCCAATGAATCCCCGCTTAGCCGCAGCCAATGCACTGGCTACAGTCCTTGCTGGAAAAGCTTCATTAGGCGGCAGCTTACCGCAACAATTGGCTAAAGTGGCGCCTAAAGACCAAGCCTTAACTCAAGAGTTAGCTTATGGTGCTGCGCGCTGGTTTCCTCGCTTACAAATACTCGCCAGCCAATGGCTAAGTAAGCCTTTTCGCAATGCTGACCGCGATGTCGAAGCCTTGCTTTATATTGGCTTGTATCAACTGCTCTATATGCGCATTCCGCCACATGCTGCCATTAGTGAAACTGTTGAGTGTGCACAGCCATTAAAAAAAGTATGGGCAAAAAATTTACTCAATGCAGTGCTGCGTAAAGCGCAGCGTGAAGCTGCCGATTTGCTGCCTCAACTAGAAAAAGATCCTGTTGTGGTTACTGCTCATCCTCGCTGGCTCCAAAAAAGCTTAAAAGCTTGCTACCCAGAGCAATGGTTAGCTATTTGCGCTGCCAATAATCTTTACCCACCGTTTACCTTGCGTGTGAACCAAAGCAAAACCTCCCGCGATGACTACCTGAAAAGACTTAAACAGGTTGATATTACCGCACAGCCTTGCACCTTTAGCCAAGATGGCATCACTTTAGCCGCAGCCTGTGATGTGAATCTTTTACCTTTATTTAAAGAGGGTTGGGTCAGTGTGCAAGACGAAGCCGCCCAGTTAGCTTGTTCATTATTGCAATTAGCTCCGCAACAACGTGTACTGGACGCCTGCTGTGCACCGGGCGGTAAAACCTGCCATATATTGGAAGCTCAACCGAATCTAAGCGAAGTGGTCGCCTTAGACTTAGAGAGCAAACGCCTAGAACGTGTGACAGAAAACCTGCAACGTTTAAAGCTGTCGGCAACACTCGTAGCTGCTGACGCTCGCGATACAAAACACTGGTGGGACGGAGAGCAATTTGACCGTATTTTGCTGGACGCACCCTGTTCAGCAACAGGTGTTATTCGCCGCCACCCAGACATTAAAATTACTCGTCAAGAAACAGATATAGCTGCTTTAGCGCAACTGCAACTAGAACTTCTTCAGGCATTATGGCCAACGCTTAAAGAAGGCGGGCTTTTGCTGTATGCCACCTGTTCCACATTACCTACAGAAAACACCGAAGTTATTGAACAATTTATGGCTCAAGCAACAGATGCTGAGCACCTGCCGTTAGATGTGGAATACGGTATCGCTCAGCCATATGGACGGCAATTATTAGCACAGCAACAAGGTCACGATGGTTTTTATTATGCGCTCTTGCGTAAACATACAAAGGGTAAAGTAGGATGAAGATTATTATCTTGGGAGCTGGCCAAGTAGGTGGCTCGCTTGCAGAACATCTTGCTAGTGAAGCCAATGATATTACTGTGATTGATATTGATGGTGAACGCTTACGTGACTTAGGTGACCGCTTGGATATTGGCACTGTGCATGGTCCTTGTTCCTTCCCTACAATTTTACGTCAAGCAGGCGCAGATGATGCGGATATGCTAGTGGCAGTGACCAACAGCGATGAAACCAATATGGTCGCCTGCCAAATTGCTCATACCCTATTTCGCACGCCAACAAAAATTGCCCGCGTGCGTGAATCAGCTTATTTAACCCGCACTGAATTATTTAGCCCTGAAGCTTTTCCCATTGATGTACTGATCAGTCCTGAACAGGCTGTTACTAATTACATCAAGCGCTTAATTGAATACCCTAACGCACTACAGGTGCTGGATTTTGCCAGTGGTAAAGTACAGTTAGTGTGCGTTCGCGCCTACTATGGCGGCCCTTTAGTAGGCCAAGAACTACGCCAATTGCATAAGCACATGCCCAATGTAAATAGCCGTGTTGCCGCTATTTTCCGCCGTGACCGCCCTATTTTTCCGACGGGTGACACCATCATTGAAGTGGATGATGAAGTCTTTTTTATTGCGCCACGTACTCATATTCGCTCCATGATTAGCGAGCTGCGCCGTGTTGATGATAGTTATCGTAAAATTATTATTGCAGGCGGTGGACATATCGGCGAACGCTTAGCCGAAACCATTGAAAGTCTGTATCAGGTTAAGATTATTGAAATCGACCCTGAGCGCTGCCAATACCTATCAGACACGCTAGATTCAACAGTCGTCTTGCATGGTAGTGCATCAGATCGTGATTTGTTAGTAGAAGAAAATATTGATGAGGCTGACATCTTCCTTGCATTAACTAACGACGATGAAGCCAATATTATGGCATCACTGCTTGCTAAACGCCTTGGTGCGCGCAAGGTAATGACCATTATTAACAATCCAGCCTATGTTGATCTTGTGCAAAGTGGCGCTATAGATATTGCGATTAGCCCTCAACTAGCCACCTTAGGCACGCTGCTTGCGCATGTGCGCCGGGGCGATATTGTGAGCGTGCACTCACTACGACGCGGAGCGGCTGAAGCCATTGAAGCTGTGGCTCATGGCGACAAAAAATCAAGCAAAGTCATTGGTCGCAAAATTCGTGACGTGCATCTCCCTGCTGGCACCACCATAGGCGCGGTAGTGCGTGGCGAAGAAGTGTTTATTGGCGATAATGATGTGGTGATAGAAGCCGAAGATCACGTTATTTTATTTGTGGTGGATAAAAAACATATTCGTGATGTTGAGCGCCTTTTCCAACCAGGATTAACTTTTTTCTAATCGCTTGTTATTACAAGCGGGATACTAACCATGCATTTTAGTGCTGTTTGCCGCGTACTTGGCATTTTATTAATGATACTCAGCTTGAGCCATGTACCGCCCTTGCTGATTGACATCTATTACGATGAAGGCTTATGGAGCGTATTTCTTGCCTCCTTTAGCATTACGCTAATCACGGGTTTTTGCATTTGGCTACCAGTGCGCAAGGTTCGTGCTGACATGCGTATTCGTGATGGCTATTTGATTACTGCACTTTTCTGGACAGTATTAGGCGCCTTCGGGGCAGTTCCTTTTATTCTCTCTGATGTGCCTGCCATGAGTTTCACTGATTCAATCTTTGAAGCTTTCTCAGGCTTAAGCACCACAGGCGCTACCGTGTTAACAGGGCTAGACAACATGCCCCATTCGATTCTGTACTATCGCCAGCAACTTCAATGGTTAGGTGGTATGGGTATTGTGGTATTGGCCGTAGCTATTATGCCGATGCTTGGTGTAGGCGGCATGCAGCTTTATCGCACTGAAATTCCAGGACCATTAAAAGATAAGAAAATTGCCCCTCGTATTGCTGATACAGCCAAAACACTTTGGGTTATTTACTGCGGTCTTACTCTAATTTGTGCCCTTGCTTACTGGGCAGCAGGCATGTCGTTATTTGATGCCATTGGGCATAGTTTCTCTACCATTGCTATCGGTGGCTTCTCCACCCATGACGCCAGCATTGGCTTTTTTAATAGCCCAATGATCGAGCTCATCTGTATTTTCTTTATGGCCATTTCAGGCATTAACTTTGCCTTACACTTCTTAGCCTTACGCACCTATTCACTAAAACATTATTGGGAAGATGCTGAATGTATGGCGTATCTAAAAATCCTAGGTACGTTGTTTTTAATTTGCGCTGGCATGCTAATGCTTTATAGCACTTATGAGTCGCCAATTGACTCTATTCGTTATGCGCTCTTCCAAGTAGTTTCAGTGGCCACTACCACAGGCTTTGGTATTGCTGATTTCAGCACTTGGCCAACCTTTGTACCCTACTTGTTACTCTTTAGCGTTTTTATTGGTGCCTGTGCTGGCTCAACCGGTGGTGGCATGAAAGTAATGCGGGTCATGTTAGTGTTTCGCCAAGGACAGCGTGAAATTGCACGCTTACTGCACCCTAATGGCGTATTCACTATCAAGTTGGGTAAGCACAAAGTTTCTGACCGAGTTATGGAATCTATTTGGGGATTCTGTGCCATTTACATGGGAGCTTTCTTTACCCTAATGCTCGCATTATTAGCCTGTGGTTTAGATCCGATTACGGCCTTTTCTACCTTAGCTTCTTGCATGAATAACCTAGGTCCGGCTTTTGGTGATGCCACGGCCAACTTTAGTAGCCTGCCTGACAGCGCTAAGTATATTTTAAGCTTTGCTATGGTGCTGGGCCGTCTTGAAGTCTTTTCATTGTTAGTACTTATTTCCCCTGCCTTCTGGCGCTATTAATCTACCTTCTTACCTAATTCAAGTAAATTTTTGATTTGCTTGAATTAGCCTGCGCTATATTTTTTATTATATATCGAAATATAAAACCATCGGCTTATTCCCTTGATTTTTATCAGGTCAATTTTAGCGCTTATAAGTAATATGAATTAATAAATAACAAAATAGCCTGAGGAATCGCCGTGGATTTATTAAGACGATCCTTACTTGGACAAATTGCTAAACTCACTGCAGGAGCGGCATTAATCCCGCTATCTGGTCTTGCACATGCAGGGATAAACGACCAGCCTCCACGTAGAGAAGGTGATCCAAGTAAGCGTTATGGCATGGTCATTGATCTTAGACGCTGTATTGGCTGTCAAGCTTGCACAGTATCTTGCCATATCGAAAATCAAGCACCACTGGGTAACTTTCGTACCATAGTGTCTCAATACGAAGTAGAAGATGAGTTAACAGGCGCCTCAGCCACCTTTATGCTGCCTCGCTTGTGCAATCATTGTGAAAATCCTCCTTGCGTACCTGTTTGCCCTGTGCAAGCTACTTTCCAGCGTGAAGACGGCATTGTTGTTGTGGATAATACGCGCTGTGTAGGTTGCGCTTATTGTGTTAACGCTTGCCCTTACGATGCACGTTTTATCAATGAAAAAACACAAACAGCGGATAAATGTACCTTCTGCGCACACCGTTTAGAGGCGAACTTATTACCTGCCTGCGTCGAGTCCTGTGTAGGGGGCGCTCGTATTATTGGTGATATGCGTGATCCTAATAGCCAAATCAGCCAAATACTGCGTGAACACCATGATCAACTAATGGTTCTACAGCCAGATAAAAATACCTTACCTCAAGTGTTTTATTTGGGTATGGATGAGCAGTTCACCCAACGTCCAGAGGCCACTGCAGCTATTTGGGAAGTGTTAGATCAACAAGGCAAGGAGATAGGCTATGAGTTTGGTCACTGAAGTTCTCGCGCCTCGCTATGGCATCGCTTGGTATCCTTGGGCTGTGCAATATTTCTTTCTTGCTGCCATTTCCTATACCAGCCTATGGCTCAGCTTGCCAGGTTTATTTGGCAAGAAAAACTGGGAAGCGACAACCCGATTAGGCATGCTTGTCTGCTTTTCTACAGCCATCGTTGCACCTATCGCTTTGCTGGCTGACTTGCACCAACCACTGAGATTCTGGCACTTCTATGCCTATCCAACACCATGGTCATGGATGAACCTAGGCAGCCTCATTTTGCCACTGTACTTCGCCAGCATTATGGCACTTGGCTGGGCTTTTTGGCGTCCAAGCCTACAACTGCAAGGCCAACAGCAAGGTTTTGCGGGTTGGTTAGGTCGCCTGCTTTCACTTGGCCAATGGAAAACACCGGCTTGGCTCGTTCCTTTCTTTGCACTCTGCGCCATTCTTTGGTCACTCGGCATGGCACTTTATACAGGGATGGAAATTGCTGTTGTTAAAGGTCGTCCTTTATGGCACACGCCCTGGTTGCCACCGATGTTTGTTACCACTGGCATGTTAGGCGCCTGCGGCTTAATCCTCGTACTGAATCGTTTTTCTGGCATGCAACGTTCAGTGGTGAACAAGCAAATGCTCACGGTCATTATGGCATTTTGCGTACTTTGCGCGATCATCGCCCTGACTTGGTACACCGATGGCATTAACCAAATCAACCCATCAGTTACTGTGGCCTTGAAAGCCGTGCAGAATAACTCTATTTGGCGCGAAACCGCATTCTGGGGCTTAACCGCTGGCGGCCTCACTATGCTCACTGCATGGTTCTTACGCCGCAATTATCGTCTTCAAGGTTACTCATGGCTATTAGGTTTACTGGCCTTGCATGTGACTTGGATGTTCCGTTGGACAGTACTAATGGATGTACAAACTATTGGCCGTAATACCGCTGGTTTTAATGATTATGTGCTGGCATTAGGCCCTTCTGGTTTGCTCGGAATTATTGGCACCTTTGGCTTATGGATCGCACTTATTTTACTTATTGATATGTTTATTCCTTGGCGCGGCGAGCCTAAACCCGTCAACCCTTCGCCCGCCGTAGTAACAGGAGTACCAAGCCATGGATAAATCCCGTCGTAATCTATTAAAAGGCACTATTGCTGCGGGTGGCGTAGCTACCTTTGCTGCCGGCTATTCTGATGTTTTAAGCAAAATGGCAAAAGGTATTTCAGGCTCATCAGGCGAAATCCCTAAAGACCGCATCAATGGCAACTCCTTAGAGCCTGAGTACAGCATTAACCCAAAAACAGGTGAGCTAACGCTTAATCCCAACCAGCGTACAGCTTTTACTGTATGTTACGGCTGCACTACCTTATGCGGTGTGCGAGTGCGTATTGATAACAAAACAGATGATGTTTTGCGCGTGGCTGGCAACCCTTATCATCCGCTCTCAGGTGATCCGCATTTGCCCGAGCAAACTCCTGTTCTTGACGCCTTAAAAAGTGTTAGTGCCTACCAAGAGCAAGGGCTTGCAGGTCGCTCAACAGCCTGCGCCCGTGGTAACGCCATGATGGCGCAAATTACCAGTCCGTTTCGTCTAACTCACTGCTTAAAGCGCGTTGGCAAACGTGGTGAACGACAATGGCAAAAAATCAGCTTTGAGCAGCTCGTTCAAGAAGTTTGTGACGGTGGCGATCTATTTGGCGAAGGCCATGTGCAAGGCTTAGCTGAGTTATGTGATCACGATACATTAATCGACCCGAAAAACCCTGAATACGGCCCTATTGCTAATCAGCTACTAGTTATGGATGCCACTGACTATGGACGCACCGCTATCCTCAAGCGCTTTGCATTCAACAGCTTTGGCACACGCAACTTTGGTGCACATGGCCCTTATTGTGGTTTGGCTTTCCGTCTTGGTTACGGCGCAGCGATGAATGATATCGACAAGAATGCCCACGCTAAACCTGACTATACGCACACCCGTTTTGCTCTTTTTATAGGTACAGCTCCTAGCCAAGCTGGCAATCCCTTTAAGCGCCAAGGACGATTGTTAGCCGAAGCGCGCTCGTTAGGCCAATTAGAATATGTGATTGTTGACCCAGCCCTTACAGCTACTGCTTCACATGCCGCTAAGGAGCGTAACAACTGGGTGCCTATCTTACCAGGGACTGACAGCGCCTTTGTCATGGCAATTATTCAATGGCTGTTCAAGCATGAGGCTTACGCGGCTGAATACCTGAGCATCCCATCCGCCCAAGCTGCGCTTGCTGCTAAAGAAGCAGGCCACACCAATGCAACACATTTGGTTATTGAAACCGATAGCCATCCTCGGGCAGGATTTTTCTTACGCCGCTCTGATTTAGGTCTAAGCCAAGCCGGCGCAGAAGACGATGTGCCTATGGTATTTGACCTAAACAACCAGCTGGTTGCCAGCACTAGCCTTGATCAAGCACAGTTATTTGTTGACCAACAAAGCGTCACCTTGGCCGATGGCTCACCCGTTATTGTCAGCAGCAGCTTAAGTAAGCTACGTCGTGCCGCCAATGAATTTAGCATGCAACACTATGCCGATAATTGCGGTGTCAATGTAAAAACCATTGAAGCTATTGCGGCTAAATTTGCGCAACATGGTCGTCAGTCAGTGGCTGATTGCCATGGCGGTATGATGTCAGCCACTGGCGTTTATGCATCATTTGGCATTGCGTCTCTCAATATTTTAGCGGGTAGCTTTAACCGTCGCGGCGGCGCTATTAAAGATGGCGGGCAATTTAATGGCGTTGGCGCTGGCCCTCGCTATGACATGGCCAGCTTTCCGAACATGCGTACACCCAAGGGCGTATTTTTATCACGTTCAAAATTTCCGTATGCCAAGTCTTCGGAGTTCAAACGCAAGAAAGAAGCAGGGCAAAATCCTTATCCTGCCGATGGCCCATGGCGTCCACTAGCACCGCCTTTAGTGACTGAGCACTTATCATCAGGCATCAATGGTTATCCCTATCACTTAAAGGCTGTTATCAGCAGCATGGCTAACCCGCTTTATGGGCAAGCGGGCTTAAATAACCTAATTGGCGATGATTTTAAAGATCCGAGCAAAATTAACTTATTTATTGGTATCGATGGTTTCATTAATGAAACTAATCGCTATGCTGACTACTTAGTGCCTGACTCTGTTATGTACGAAGTATGGGGTTTTACCGGTTCATGGGGCGGTACCAACACCAAAACAACAACGGCTTGCTGGCCTGTAGTTGAACCGCGCCAGCAAAAAACAGCGGAAGGCGAACCTGTCACAATGGACGCTTTCTTAATTGCCGTGGCCAAGCGTTTAAACTTGCCAGGGTTTGGCGAAAATGCCATTCCAGACGCACAAGGTAATTTGCACCCGCTTAACCGCGCAGAAGATTTCTATCTACGCGCCGCCGCTAACGTGGCCTTCCAAGGCAAACCATTACCTATCGCTCATGCCGAAGATATAAAATACGGCAGCGTAGAGCGTTTACTACCTATGATTGAACGCACGTTAAAAGCGGAGGAACGCGGCCCAGTTACTTATATGTATAGCCGAGGCGGGCGCTTTGAGGACTATGATCAAGCCTTTAAGGACGGATTACATAAACATGCTTGGCTAAAACCTATGTGCTTGTATAACGAAGAGCTTGGTACTGCTATAGATAGCCTTACTGGCAAGCGTTATGTCGGTCATCCTCAGTTTCAAGAAGCACGTTTTTATGATGGTACGCCTATGCGTGAAATTTACACGCAAGACGAATGGCCGCTATTAGCATTCTCCTTTAAGTCTAATCTCATGAACTCCTATGCCATTGGTTTAGAACGCTTACGAATGATTAAGCCCTACAACCCTGTGCTACTGCATACGGAAGATGCTAAAGCCTTTGGCGTTGCCCATGGCGATATCATTGAAATTGAAAGCCCTGGCGGAAAGGTATTAGGCATGGCGCTCATCAATGAGGGCGTTAAACGTGGTGCTATAGGTATTGAGCATGGCTTTGGCCATCGTGAATTGGGCGCTAGCCAACATATTATTGATGGCCAAGCCAAACCTTCACTCGACTGGGTAGGTGCAGGCGTTAACCTCAATGATCTAGGCTTTGCAGATCCTACACGTAAAGTACCCGCCACTTGGTTAGAGCACGTCAGCGGCGCGAGTATTCGGCAAGGCTTGCCTGTAAAGGTACGAAAAGTTACAGGCTAATTAACCACACTAAGAGCAGTACTTGCTGCTGCTCTTAGTCATCTAAATAGCCAGACTGGTTCTAACAGCATTGCCTTTTGTATGTCTTTTTATTTATCAAGCTCACTACTGAAAACTCGCTGTTTTAGTGATTCTAAGCCTAACTAATACGTCATTATATTTGTTATAGTGCCCAACACCACAACCTTCGAGTACATACCATGCTTAAACAACTTGTTGGCGCTGCTGCGCTGAGCAGCCTACTGCTTGCTACTCCACTGTATGCTGCACAGGTAATTGATAACAACAATACCAAAGCTATCTTAGCCATGGCGCAAGAATTTGGCACAGCAGAATTATCTACAGATGATGAGGGTGATCCTCTGATTACTGGCAGAATGAACGAAACAGATTACAGCATCATTTTCCATAACTGCCAAAACGGTAAAAACTGCACAGATTTAATGTTTTCATCCGCATGGTCAGCTTCTGGCAATATTACTTTAGAGCAAGTGAATACTTGGAACTCTGAAATGCTATACGGCCAAGCCTACTTAGATGGCGAAAAAGACCCTACTTTAGAAATGTCAGTCAATATTGATGGCGGTGTAACAGAAGATAACTTACGTGCTAGCTTTCAATGGTGGAATGATGTTGTTCCAGAATTTGAAAGCACTATTTTCCCTGAAAATGCAGCCGTTGAAGCATCAGAGAAAGCACAGGAAACAAAATAGCCGTCAACGGCTGTACTAGCGACACACTAAACAACCGCGATTTTCGCGGTTGTTTGCATTTTATCTAACCCTTTTAGATGATTTACTATGCAAAAAACTATTTTATTGAGTCTATTAAACTTAGCCTTTGTTGGCTCAGCGAGCGCACAGGCTTTAATTGACAACTCACCTCAAGCCATCGCTCAGTTTGCCCAAGGCTTTGGCACAGCCCAGTTAGTTACTACTGGTGCTCAACCAAGCATACAAGGAGATGTCTATAACGCTAAGTACAGGCTAACTTTCTATGATTGTGATGCCCAGCAAGGTTGCCAGTATATGGTGTTTTCTACTCGCTACCCCGCAACCAGCCTAAACTTAGAAGGGATTAATCATTGGAATCAACACATGCTTTATGGTCGCCTTTTCCGTAAAGACAACCAACTGGTGTTAACAATGCCTGTACGAACCTTAGGCCAAGTTAATGCGCTCAATTTGAAAACTGATTTTGAAATTTGGGCAAGCACTGTGGAACAGCTCGAAGAAATGTACCTTTCGCGTCCATAGCACCAATAAGGCGCTTCAAGCGCCTTATTACATATGCCCTTCTTCTGCTAAATACTCATCTTTTAAGTTCACATAATTTTGTGCTGAGTAAGCAAAAAAGCTACGTTCTTTTTCCGTCAAAGGACGAACCGCTTTAGCTGGGCTACCTACGTATAAAAAACCGCTTTCTAAACGCTTACCTGGTGGTACTAAACTGCCTGCGCCTAGCACTACCTCATCTTCTATAACAGCGCCATCCATCACCGTACTGCGCATACCCACTAAAACGCGGCTGCCGATAGTGCAGCCATGTAATAATGCTTGGTGACCAACGGTAACATCATCACCAATCATTAAAGGATAGCCATTGGGGTTATAAGGCCCTTTATGTGTAATATGTAACACACTGCCATCTTGAATACTGGTGCGTTCGCCTATACGTATACTATGCATGTCGCCGCGAATGACCGCCAATGGCCAAACCGAAGAATCAGCACCTATTTCTACATCACCAATGATGATCGCTGATTGGTCAATAAATACCCGCTCAGCAAAGTGTGGTCGTATGTTGTTAAAGTTTCTAATCGACACAATAGTCATCCTCAAGCTGCGAATAATGTTTTAAGGCTATACCATAGAAGCCAAGATCGTGTGACAAGCTCACGCGTAACTATTTTAAGGTGAACCCATGACCCAAGAGCTTAACCCGTTATTACAAGATTTTGATTTACCACCTTACGCTAGCATTAAGCCTGAGCATGTAAAACCTGCTATTGAACATATCTTGGCACAAAGCCGTGAAGCCATTGCAAAATTGCTACCACAAACCGAACCTACATGGGACAGCCTAGTACAGCCATTAGACGAGCTCAGTGTGCGTTTAAGCCGAGCATGGAGTCCGGTTAGCCATCTCAATGCGGTTTGTAATAACCCTGCGCTGCGTGAAGCCTATGAAGCTTGTCTGCCATTGCTTTCAGCTTACTCCACTGAAATTGGTCAAAATAAAGCTTTATTTGAGGCTTACTCTGCACTAGCGAACGGCGTACAGAGTAAAAATCTAGATACGGCACAAAAAACTATTTTAGCCCACGAACTACGTGATTTTCGTTTATCAGGCATTGATCTGCCTGAAACACAGCAAAAGCGCTATGGCGAAATTCAAATGAAACTTTCAGAGTTAACTAGCCAGTTTGCCAATCAGCTATTGGACTCAACTCAGGCATGGAGTAAGCATGTTACTGAGCCAGAGCTACTGGCAGGGCTGCCTGAATCAGCTACTGCTCAAATGGCGCAAGCCGCTCAAGCAAAAGGCTTAGATGGCTGGCTAATCAGCCTAGAATTCCCTAGTTACTATGCGGTTATTACCTACGCAGATAATCGTCAATTGCGTGAAGAAATCTACTTTGCTTACAGCACTCGCGCTTCTGATCAGGGGCCGAATGCAGGAAAACATGATAACGGCCCTATCATGCAGCAAATTCTTGAGCTACGCGCCGAGTTGGCACAACTGTTAGGTTTTGCAAACTACAGCGAGTTATCTCTTGCCAGCAAAATGGCAGACTCCACTGAGCAGGTTTTAACCTTCCTACGCACCTTAGCGCAGCAAAGTAAGCCATTTGCAGAGCAAGACTTAGCCGCTTTACGTGCCTTCGCCAAAGAGCAAGGTGTAGAGCAACTGGAAGCTTGGGATATGAGTTACTACAGCGAAAAACTGCGCCAGCAACGCTATAGCATCAGCCAAGAACAAGTGCGTGAATATTTCCCTATTGATACGGTATTAAGCGGCTTATTTAGTATTGTGCAAAAGCTCTACGGCATTCACATTAATGAACTGCATGACTTTGAAAGCTGGCACCCGGACGTTCGTTTATTTGAAATTAAAGAAGACGGGCAAACCATTGGCCGCTTTTTCTTCGATCTTTACGCCCGACCTAATAAACGCGGTGGCGCTTGGATGGATGGCGCACGTGACCGTTATCGCAAAGCAGACAATAGCTTAGTAACGCCAGTCGCCAATTTAGTTTGTAACTTTACGCCTGCCGTTGAAGGTAAGCCAGCCTTACTCACACATGATGAAGTCACTACCTTATTCCATGAATTCGGGCATGGCTTACATCACTTATTAACCCGTATTGATTACCTTGGTGTGTCAGGCATCAATGGTGTGGCCTGGGATGCTGTCGAGCTGCCAAGCCAATTTATGGAAAACTGGTGCTGGGAACCTGAAGGTCTAGCCTTAATCTCTCGTCATTACCAAACAGGCGAAGCCTTACCACAAGCACTACTTGATAAAATGTTAGCCGCGAAAAACTTTCACTCGGGTATGATGATGGTGCGTCAACTTGAGTTCTCTTTATTTGATTTTGAACTACACGCAACCCACGGTGATGGACGTAGCGTACTAGAAGTACTCAATACTGTGCGCAATGAAGTTGCTGTAAACCAACCGCCAAGCTGGAATCGTTTTGCCAATAGCTTTGCGCATATTTTTGCTGGCGGCTATGCTGCTGGCTATTACAGTTACAAATGGGCAGAGGTGCTTTCTGCTGATGCCTTCTCACGCTTTGAGGAAGAAGGCGTACTTAACCCTGAAACAGGCCGCGCTTTCCGTGATGCTATTTTAGCGCGCGGAGGCTCACAAGAGCCTATGCAGCTTTTTGTTGATTTTCGCGGCCGCGAACCTTCCACAGACGCCTTATTGCGCCATAGTGGCTTAACCAGTAATGTCTGATATGAACAACCAACCTATAAAACGCTTTATCGCAGGGGCAGTATGCCCCGCTTGCGAAACTATGGATACTATTCGTCGTTGGCAAGAAAACGATGAACAACATCGGGAATGTGTCCAATGTGGTTACAGTGACAAGCTCAACGCCCAAGGTAATATAGTGCCTAAAGAGTTAAGCACGCGCGTTAATCAAACCCAAGCGCAGCCAAAAAAAACAACGGCTAGCCATACCATGCAGTTTTTCCCTAATCCTAAGCTTAAGCAATAACAACCCAAGGCAGCTAAGCTGCCTTGCTAGGAGTTAGCATGCCCGTTGATATCATTGAACGCTTCGAACAAATGCTCGCCAAAGGGCAAGACAATGCCATGTTGCGCTTTTCCTTAGGCAATGCGTATTTTGCAGCAAAAGAATTTGGCAAAGCAGCGACTCATTTAGACGCAGCAGTACGCCATGATGCTAACTATTCAGTCGCATGGAAATTACTAGGGCGCTCGTACAGTGCTTTAGGTGAATCAGAGAAAGCACTGGCTACTTATCAGCAAGGTTTAGCTGTAGCCCAAGCCAAAGGTGATATGCAAGTGGTCAAGGAGTTAGAAGTTTTTATGCGCCGTGAGCAAAAAAACTTAACCAAAGAGTGAGTATTAGGGATGAAAGACTTTCTGCAAAAAATCTACCAAGCCATTAACCCTGAAAAAGATGATGAGCTAAAAACAGCGTTCAGCTACAGCGAAAAGCACCTACCTACACTCTGGTTGTTGGGTAAAACAGGCACTGGAAAATCAAGCTTGATTCGCTGTTTAACGGGTTTAACTGAAGTAGAGATTGGCAATGGCTTTCAACCCTGTACACAAAGCGCTCAGCGTTATATTTATCCTAGCAACTTTCCAACCATAGCGTTTTTGGATACCCGTGGTCTAGCAGAAGCAGACTACGATGCCAGTGCTGATATACAAGCCTGCACCCAACAAAGCCATGCTTTACTAATTTTAATGCGTGTTGATGAACCTGAACAAAAACAAGTGCTGGATGCACTCAAACAAATTAAAAAAGCAGGCACCATTGAACAGTGCTTAGTTATTCATACAGGAATCGACCTTATTGCCGACGACACTGAGTTACAACATTGCATTAAATACAATCAAGAGCAAGTAAAGGCCATTTTAGGTGATACTGATAACGTTGCAGTGAGCTTTTTAGACGAGCTTAAAGCTAAGCAGCTATTAGTGCCAAAAATCAGCCAAATGCTACCTATTCTTAACGAAATTCTCATTGACCAACAGCATAGCGATATAGAAGCAGAAAACTTCCAACGCTTTAAAACCGAAGTCCTTTGGTATGCAGGTGCAGCTGGTGCGGCCGATGCTGTTCCTGCCATTGGTGCGGTTGTAGTACCTACAATTCAAGGCAAAATGCTACATAGCCTAGCCCAACAATATGGTTTACCTTGGGACAAGCAGCTGCTGTCTGAATTTATCGGTGCATTAGGTACAGGTTTTCTTATCCAGCAGGCTTCGCGTTTTGGCTTACGCCAGCTGATTAAGTTTATTCCCGTATATGGTCAAGTTGTTGGTAGTGTCACCGCCGCCGCCATTAGTTATGCCGTGACCTATGCCTTAGGGCGCGTAGCCGCCATGTATTTCTACCGTAAAGTTCGCCAAGAGCCGGTTAGTCGTGACGACTTAAAACGCACCTTTGATGATACCTTTACGCAAATGCTGACCTTACGCGAAAAGAGCTGAGTATGGATAAAAACTTGCAAACGCTGACTACTTTTCAGCGTCTTTCACAGCGTGTTATACCTATGCTGGTCCTATACTCTCTTGTACCTTTACTGGTTTTTGCAGGCTTTGGTGTTTATGCCATTTTCGTGGAAGGCTGGTGGTTATGGCTGGTAGGCGCATTACTAATTAGCACCTTAATATTTGTTTCACTGCTTTTAGTCACTCGCCCCAAACCTATTCAAACTAAACAGCTTGATGCTAAAACAATTACGCAAGATAAGCAGCCAGCCTACTGGACAGATTTTGATCGACAACAATATGATCAGTTACTACCCCAAGCACAAGCTTTATTAACAGAAAATGCCGACTGGAACTCTTTGCACAACCACGGCTTAACCATTATGCAACTTACGGCTAGTGCTTATAGTGATAAAGCCTATGCTCAGTGGTCATTTTCCTTACCTGAGTTTTTTAAAGTAATGGAAAATATTAGTCAGCGTTATCGACGGGTCCTCAAAGAAAATGTGCCGGCCATTGAGCATATAAAAATCTCCTCAATACTACGCGGGCATGATCAGCTACAGCGGTTTAAGTTCTTTCACACAGCCTATAAGGTATATCGCAAGCTCCGTATCATTACACCTACAGGGTTACTGGCTGAAGCGCGCAGTATGATGTTTGATCAAGCCTTTGATGGTGTAAGTAATGAAATTACAGACAAAATAAAATACTTACTAGTTAACGAAGCCCTACGGGTGGCTATCGATCTCTATGGTGGGCACTTTACCTTTGTTGATGATGAACTACGCCTATCCAAAGCAGGACAAGCAGATAGCAAACGGATGGCACCTGAAGCAGAACCACTGCGTATTGGCATTATTGGGCAGGTCAGCGCTGGAAAGTCATCTCTTGTAAATTATTTCATTGGGCATTTTCAAGCGGAAGTGGGTGCCATTCCTTGTGCTGAACAGGAACAGGTTTATTCATTCACCACACATGCTGGAGAAGCTGCTCATTTAGTTGATTTACCAGGTATTGATCACAACGAAAAACTGCAAGCGCAAAACCTAGCATCCTTAAAAGAGTGCGACCTTATTTTATGGGCGCTTAAAGCCAACCAGCCAGCACGTGAATTAGATAAACTTATGCTAACTACTTTGCGTACGTGGTTTACAGAGAAGAAGCAGCGCTCACGCAAAATGCCGCCCATTATTGGTGTATTAACTCAGGTCGATAAGCTCGTCAAAAACTTACCTAATATGCCTACTGCAAACAGTCCAGAGGCCGTAACTATCCAACAAGCCGTCAGTTACAACCAACAGCTATTGAAATTAGATGCAATAGTACCTGTAGCGCTAAATACTGATGATCAACTGATATTTAACGAGCAGCAGCTACTGGCAGTGCTTGAAAAAAACTACGACGCTGCATTAAATGTTCAACTTAACCGCCGCCGTCATGAAGCCAGTGAATTCAGCATTAAGCAGGAGCTGCATACAATGGGCAATCTGCTAAAATCTGCTTGTGCCTTAAAGAGGCATAACCAAAAGTAGTAGCTTTGACCTTTAATTGATATAGATGCACCGACTAATGGCACATATCATGAAAAGATTAACTGGTTAAACTGATATTATTTTTTCCAACCTGAGATCTGCTATGACAATCGTTCTGCTATGCCTTGCCATATTAGGGTTTTTGTCCATTATCCTTGAAGATATTATTCATATAGATAAAGCCAAAAGTACGCTGTTTTTCGGTACTTTGGCGTGGATGCTGTACTTCATGTTTCCCCCTGAGCAGCAAAATGTTGACAGCATTATGCAATCGCTCAATGAAAACCTTTTAGAAATAGCCACCTTGTGGCTTTTTTTAATGGCTGCAATGACCTTTGTTGCTTATGTATCCAGCAAAGGCATTATCGAAGCTATTGTCAATAAAGTGCTGCCCAAACAAATGTCTGAGCGCAAATTGATGATTATTGTTGGCTTGTTTGCCTTCGTGTTTTCATCCATGGCGGACAACATTACCGCTACCCTAGTGTGTATTACTGTTTTACTTAGCTTGCGTTTATCCACCGATAAATTAATCCGCTATCTGGTACTTACAGTATTTGCGGTTAACTCGGGAGGCGCTGCGTTAATCACTGGTGATGTAACCACATTAATGATTTTCTTAGCTGGTAAAGTAAAAATATTTGATCTTATTTTACTCAGCCTACCGGCTATTTTTGCTGTGATTGTATTAGCAACATTGTTGGCGATTCCACTAAAAGGTACAGTAAGTTTAGAAACGCGCACCTTTAATATTGCGACTAGCGATAAAATCATTGCAGGCATGTTTTTGTGCACCATCATAGGCACTATTATCGCCAATATTGCTTTTGGTATTCCGCCCGTACTGACGTTCTTATTTGGGCTAGCGCTGATGTTTATGGTAGTGCACTTCCTGAATAAAGATGAGCCTGTCTTGGAATATATACGCCGTATTGAATTCGACACCTTATTGTTCTTTTTAGGCGTTTTATTGATTGTGGGTATTCTCAAAGAATTGGGTGTACTCGCCCACTTTCCTAAACTCTATGAACACTTACCACCCTTAGCCGCTAACTTCGTGGTGGGTTTAATCTCTGCCTTATTTGATAACGTACCATTAACTGCTGCTTTGCTGAAGTCAGGCATTGACATGAACGAAGCGCAATGGTTAACCCTAACCTACAGCGTTGGTGTAGGCGGCTCATTATTAGCTATTGGCTCTGCCGCTGGCGTAGTGGCTATGAGCAAAGTAGAAGCATTAACCTTCTTAACCTACTTACGTTATTCAGGTTATTTATTAGTGGCTTATACTATTGGTTTTGCTGGCGTCTACCTAGTGAGCTTCTTGCTTTAATGACAATAACTAGCTCTGTTTGAAGCAGAGCTAGTTATCCGCAAAATCACTGAACTGATGTGGCGAATCACAAAAAGCAATACCAAAGGCTCCCGCCCCCAGATTGGCACCTGCCGTCATACTCATTACGGTACGCAATATACGCAAGTTATTGGCCTGAGCTAAACGCTCCAAGCGCTCGATACCTGGCAAATAATTAAGGTCATGAATATCACCAGCATAACTCATAACAATGTAAGGAGAGATCAACCCTTTATAGATTCTCTGCTCTACATAGCGCAGTAAGTACTCAATAGATTGCTCATAACCACGTGTTTTAGCCACAGGAAAAGTTTTTCCCTGATGCACACACAGAATTGGCGAAATACTAAGTGCCTTACCAATTAAAGCACCGAGAAAACTAATACTTTTATCACCGCGCAGCTTGCCACGCTCACGAGCATAGGCTAAGTCTGGCAATACGGCATAACAATACGCTTGCGACGCTAACAACTCGACACGTCGACGTAAATCACTGCGCGATAAATTACTTAGCGCTAAACGTACAGTTTCAGCTGCAATCACAGCTTGCCCAGCAAACATATTGTGGGTATCTACCACTCTGATCGAAAACGGCTTTTTATACTGAGCATCACGGATTGAGCGGTACTCTGACAGAATACGATGCGCTGCTTGTGATGCATTTGCAAAGATTAAACTGCGGCTTTGGGTGATAGTTTGTACTAGGTTAAAGTCAAACTGTTGTACTACTTGCTCTTTAAATAACTGCGTGATTTCATCTTCGGTTAAAGCGGTAGAACGCACACCCGCATTCTGTTTTAAGATACCGCTGCGATAAAACGCCTGTGTAGCCGCCTCATCACGCGTATCTAACAGAATCTGTTTGCCTGTTTCAATTTTGATTGGAATAACTACAATTTTATGGCGCTCGATAAACGAGCTAGGCAGATCACAAGCAGAATCAATAGTTAAGCCCAAGCGCATAAAAGCTCCGTTTTATAATTGTTATTTTGTTAGCAAATTTTTCATGACTAATTTATCGGTTTATGCGTTTTTAACCATCCAACCATAGTCATATAAGTAACACAACAATACTTATCAGTCATAAAATAACTTTATTTTAAGAGCCTCTTATGCTTAATAACCAACGCAACCTTGGATAGACCTATAAACAGCGTTATGCTTAACGACAAATTTTTTACTGAGTATGTTGTTATGAGTGAAAAACCAACGCCCCCTGAAGACTGGGAATGCTGTGACAGTGGCTGTACACCTTGCGTTTGGGATGCCTATTACGATGAGCTACGTGAATGGCAAGAAGCTCAGCAAGCCGCAAATGAAGAGGGGAGTAACTAATTACAGGAGTTTATCATGGCCACTGGTTGGGCTCAGGATGGCGCAGCACAAGAGCAAACTGATGGCACCATTAAGGATGCTGTAGCAAAAGCACCTAGCCAAATCCCTACAGGTGCAGGGCTAAATCATTGTGCAGAATGTGCTGAGCCTATCCCTCAAACACGACGTAAAGCTATCTAAGGCGTACGCTTGTGTATCCACTGCCAAGAATCTCAGGATAAGCAACAATATTTTTCAGGTTATTATCGACGGATGAGTAAAGATAGCCAACTAGGCTAGTCAGTAGCCAATAAACTGTTGCAAAGCTCCCCTTTTTTAAATTCATGTTTTAGCATAGGCAAGTAACCCTAACTTGCGTGGTTTCAGGGTGTAATAAATCTGAGCTATTCACATGAGATTTGAAACAAACCAAAAACAACTCCTTCTTCTGCTGCTAACTGTCATCTTAATCTCCTTCAACCTTCGCCCCTCGATGGCAGCTATTGGACCTTTACTGTCCTCAATTCAAAAAGATATCCCTTTAAACTTTACCTTTGCTTCCTTGCTAACCATGTTACCCGTGATGGCAATGGGGCTAGCTATGTTTGTCGGCTTAAAGCTGGGTAGTAAGCTGGGTAAACACAACACTATTAGCTTATCTTTACTCCTCATCAGCTTAGCCAGCCTTGCCCGTTTATGGGTAGATAGCAGTATTAGCCTTATTCTGACCGCTGTATTATCTGGCTGTGGGATTGCTTTTATTCAAGCCATAATGCCGTCTATTATTAAAGCTCGCTTTACACGTAACACAGCCCTATATATGGGCTTTTATGTGACTGGCATTATGGGTGGCGCGACCTTAGCCACCAGTACTGCACCTACTATCGCCAAGCACTTTAGCTGGCAATTGGGTTTAGCTATTTGGGCGGGGTTAGGTGTGGCAGCTTTACTTTGTTGGTTTAGCCAACGCCATGTAATCAACCATCTTCCTAACCAAATACTCGCCTCTGTTGATAAACACTCGAGCAATTCACGTTCTTGGTTATTAGCCATCTTTTTTGGTTTAGGTACAGCGGCCTATACCTGTGTACTGGCTTGGTTCTCACCCTATTATGAGGAAATGGGCTATACCCCTCAGCAATCTGGTTTTTTACTCGCTTATTTAACGGTAACAGAAGTAGTTGCTGGACTAGTTTTTCCTGCGTTAGCCAACTTCAGCCAAGATCGTCGCAAAGTACTCTTTATTGTTTTAGTGCTTGCTGTTATTGGCTTCATCGGCATTAACTTATTGCCAACTACGCTTACTTTAATGTGGACAACCTTACTAGGCTTAGGTATTGGCGGGCTATTTCCAATGACGTTAATTATCACCATGGACCATATTAAAGATCCTGATCGAGCAGGCAACTTAGCCGGCTTTGTACAAGGCGTTGGTTACTTTATTGCTAGCTTGTCACCCTTAGCTGCTGGTTTCATTCGCGATCAACTGAACAGCTTTTCACTGGCTTGGTGGTTTATTTGTGCGCTAATGGTGTTGTTAATGTTTATAACATTAAAATTTAATCCTAAAAATTATATTCATCACTATTAAAACTATCAGTATATTAGCGATAAGAAATTAGCGCTCTTATCGCTGTTTACTCATTAATTATTGATAAGGATGCCAGTTTTTTATTGCGCACTTTGTTATTATTCAGCACTTAATCTGCAGAGGATAAATTCTGTAAAGATTGCGGTGCTGTTATTCACGTTAAAGCTGAAATTTGCCCGAAATGTGGCGTACACCAACAAGCATCAGTAGCCACTCCTGCTAATGGAAAAAGCCGCATAGCTGCTGCACTATTAGCCTTCTTTCTCGGAGGCTTTGGTGTTCACAAGTTCTATTTAGGCCAAGTTGATTTAGGCATTTTATACCTTGTATTCTGCTGGACTTTAATTCCAGGTGTTATTGCCTTCACTGAGTTCATTCTGTTACTTGTAATGAGTGATGAAGGCTTCGCAAAAAATATGGCTAGAACAAGCGTCAACTTATAAGAGAGCAATTTTGCTCTCTTTTTAGATTTGAGCATTAGCGCCAGCTTTTCATCCAGTTTAAATACATGTCTTTATAGCTATTGTTTGGGTTGAGTTGCGTCACCATGTCAGCCAGTTTCTGCTGTTCAAACTCATATTCTGAAACGCTAAAAATAACAAAAATCTCGCGCCCTGCGGTTCTAGCAAAAAAGTCTTCCTGTACTAACTTTAATAACACTTCAAAAGCTGTTGTATAGAGCTTTTGCTGAAATATCTTAAACAATTGCTCGTCATCCTCAATTTGTTCGCAGTAGGCGTACAGTTGTTGAGAAATCAGGTCAAATTGTTCGTCTGCCCCTTGCATTTCATACTTCCACTCAAAAGGCTCTAAAGTGTAGTAAGTTAAATCAGTTTTCGGCGCATTCTGTTGCACAAACTCTAAGGTATTACTAGATGGGCAGAGCGTCATGGCCCCTTCATCGCTATAAAGCGCAAAACAATACAGAGTTTCACCTGCTGAAGCTGCCAACTGTTCTGTAAATGCTAAGCGCGCCGCAGTTTCTATTTGTATGCTTAATTGGTCAAAATCAAAATTACTCACTGCACTAGGCATCTACTCTAGCCCTTATCTATGTTTAAAAAATAAGCGTGGTGTAATGCCAAATTGCTGGCTAAAGGCAGCAATAAAAGCAGACACCGAATCATAACCTGAAAGCATAGCCACATCAGTGACACTGGTTTGTTGTTCTAACAAAGTCAGTGCTTTTAATAACCGTAATTGCCTACGCCAAGCACGAAATGTCAGTCCTGTCTGTTGTTTAAATAAGCGGCTTAAGGTTTTTTCGGATACTGCCAAGCGCTGTGCCCAATCGGCTAATGTTAAGTTGGAGTAAGGTTTAAGCTGCAATTCTTCCACTATTTTTTGTAAACGTGGATCGCTGGGCAGCGCCAAACCTGTGCTGGCTTCAGGCGCACTTAACAGCTCGTCTAATAATACTTGAGCAATACGCCCTTGGGTGCCAGCTTCATCATACAATGCTGGAAATTGACTAAAGCGTGTAATTAGCTCTTTTAATAGGTTATTCACCATTAATACTTTGCACTTATTGCTTTGTTCTTGTGCCAGCTCAGGTGCGACATAAAGGCTACGAATTACTGTACGCTCATTGGCATGTACTTGGTGAATCACACCTTGCGGAATCCATACACCTAACTGTGGTGGCGCAACAAAGCGCCCTGTAGCTGTTTCTACATCTAGCACGCCATGTGTGGCATAGGAAAACTGGATCCATGGATGTTCATGACAATACTCCAATACCATATTAGGCAAAGACTTTACGTGTCCATAAATAGGGCGTGGCAAGGCACTCATTTGGTCGAGTTGTTTAAACAATAAGTCGTACATGTCCGTTAGTCGTTATTCTGTTACCGATTAGCGTTAGTCGGAAAAATAGCATCAGGGTAAGGTAGCTGCAAATTTAATTATGAAGTTTGCAGCTATGTTGAAAAAACTACGGATTATTTTTGATAATTTCACTTTGATTTTGATTGCGGTAGTGATCACTGCCTCTGTATTTCCGGCTCAAAACAATGCCGCTATATTTTTTGATTGGTTAACAAATATCGCCATTGCCTTATTATTTTTTATGCATGGGGCAAAGCTTTCACGCACCGCCATTATTGCAGGCGCTATGCACTGGCGCTTACATCTTATTGTATTTGGCTGCACGTTTATCATATTCCCGCTGTTAATGCTGGCATTACAACCTGTGCTAAAGCCTATTTTAGGGCATGATTTATGGGTTGGAATGCTTTACTTGTCGGCCTTGCCAGGCACAGTACAATCGGCTATTGCTTTCACTTCCATGGCACGAGGGAACATCCCAGCCGCAGTATGCAATGCCTCTGCTTCTAGCCTGATCGGCATTTTGGTCACGCCTTTATTAGTTAAAATTCTACTAGATGCCGATGCTGGCACCACTGGCATGTTGGATGCCATTATTAAAATCAGCCTACAACTACTCTTTCCTTTTCTGTTTGGCCACTTTATGCGCCGCTGGATTGGTGATTGGGTTGATCGTAATAAAAGCTGGCTCAAAAATATTGATCAAGGCTCCATTTTATTAGTGGTGTATACCGCCTTTAGCTCCGCTGTCATTGCTGGCTTGTGGAATGCTGTGCCCGTACAATCGCTTATTTATTTATCCATTGTGTGCTGTGTGGTGCTTGCCATAGTGCTCTTCGCCACAACTTGGGTCGCCCGCCTCCTGAAATTTAATAAGCCCGATGAAATTACCATTGTGTTCTGCGGTTCAAAGAAATCTATGGCAACAGGTGTGCCTATGGCGCAGGTGATTTTTGCTGGCGGTGCTGTTGGGCCGGCCATTTTGCCATTAATGATTTTCCATCAAATTCAACTGATGGTGTGTGCAGTATTAGCGCAACACTATGCGCGCCGTCCAGATGCTGAAGAAGACTTTGGCTGATAATCCGACTTAGGGGTACGCGCTAAGCAATACACATCCACTTGCTGTACGCCTGCTTGTAACAGCACCTTAGCTAATTCGCGGCAAGTGGCACCAGTAGTCACAACGTCATCGACTATGGCTATATGCAGCCCTTGCCAATTAATACTGCGGTTCAATTGAAAAACACCCTGTAGATTCTCTTTACGTTGTGCCGCACTCAGTTGCTGCTGCGCTTGCCTAGGCAAGCGTTGTGCAGCATTGTTCAGAATCGGTAGTTGCAATGGTTTAGCCAGCCATTGCGCCAGCATCTGTGCTTGATTAAACCCACGCTCACGTTGACGCTCTAAGCTAAGTGGCATAGCTAACAAAGCATCAGCTACTGGTGTGCCTTCACTAAATTTCTGTTGTAAGTCGCGCGCTAATAAACCGCCCAGCAGGCGTCCTAGCACCCAATCATGGTGGTGTTTAAAACGATTGATCAAACTATTGATCGGAAAGTCAAAGCGCCAAGGTGCAATAACCTGCGAAAAACTCGGTGGGTCAAATTTACACTCATCACAGAGTTGACTGTTATCTTGAGCCAGTGCACAGCAAGGGCATGTATATAGCTGCCAAGGTAAATCCGCCTCACAGTCGCTGCATAAGGCAATATCTTGATCAGATGAAAGCAAGCACAGTGCACAATTTTGTTGTACCTTAATCCTATTGTAAACTTTAAATAAGTGACTAAGTTGACTTCTCATATCGTCTTCCTGATTATTAATTACATCCTGCTAGATTTCTTAGCCTAGCGGTAAACAATAAGGAATGCCCATGAGCAGCTCAAATACCGTTGTACGCCATGATTGGTCTCGCGCTGAAGTAAAAGCGTTATTCACTCAACCTTTCAATGATTTACTGTTTCAAGCACAAGGCGTTCATCGCCAACATTTCAATGCTAATCGTGTGCAGGTTTCTACTTTGCTTTCGATTAAAACGGGGGCTTGTCCAGAAGACTGTAAGTATTGCCCGCAATCAGGCCACTACAATACGGGCTTAGAAAAAGAAAAGTTAATGGAAGTACAAAAGGTACTTGAAGAAGCCCAACGTGCCAAAGAACTCGGCTCTACACGTTTTTGCATGGGCGCCGCTTGGAAACATCCAAGCGCTAAAGATATGCCTTATGTGCTAGAAATGGTCAAAGGCGTAAAAGCGCTTGGCATGGAAACCTGTATGACCTTGGGCCGCCTAGATCAGGAGCAAACCCAAGCGCTAGCGCAAGCAGGTTTAGACTATTACAACCACAATCTAGATACATCGCCTGAATTTTACGGCAATATTATTACCACACGCACTTATGGTGATCGTTTACAAACCCTTAACTATGTCCGCGAAGCAGGTATGAAAATCTGTTCAGGCGGAATTTTGGGCTTAGGTGAAAGCTTAGATGATCGTATTGGCCTGCTAATACAATTGGCAAACCTGCCAGAACACCCAGAAAGCGTACCTATTAACATGCTGGTTAAAGTCGAAGGTACACCATTAGAAAACGAAAAAGATGTAGATCCTTTTGACTTTATTCGCATGCTAGCTGTAGCACGCATCATGATGCCAAAATCGCATGTTCGTTTATCGGCTGGGCGCGAGCAAATGAATGATCAAATGCAAGCTTTAGCCTTTTTTGCAGGAGCGAACTCCATCTTCTACGGCGAAAAACTGCTAACCACTGGCAACCCACAAGCAGATAAAGATCTATTGCTATTTGAACGCCTAGGTATCAAGCCTGAAGAGCGCGAAGAATATGCCGATGAAGTGCACCAAGCCGCCATTGAGCATGCCTTGCAAGAGCAACGCGATGCTTCTATGTTCTATAACGCTAGCAATGCCTAACAACAATGCTACTCGTTAAGAGTGGCATTATGTGAATACCATGAGTTTTGATCTTTCTGCTCGCTTAGCACAACAACAAGCACAGCACTTATATCGCCAACGCCCCTTACTAGAAAGCCCACAAGGCGCACAGGTGATAGTTGACGGTAAAACCTATATTGCCTTTTGTTCTAACGATTATCTGGGTTTGGCCAATCATCCACAACTGGTTAGCGCCTTGCATGCAGGCGCACGTCGTTATGGTGTGGGCGGTGGCGCTTCGCATCTTGTGATTGGACATAGCCAAGCGCATCATCAATTGGAAGAAGCCTTAGCCCAACTAACACAGCGCCCACGCGCTTTACTTTTTAGCACAGGCTATATGGCTAACTTAGCGGCTATTACTGCGCTTGTTGGCAAAACAGATAGTCTGTTACATGATCGCCTCAACCATGCATCCTTGCTTGATGCGGGAATTTTAGCAGGCGTTCGTTTCTCACGTTATTTACATAACGACATGCAAAGCCTTGCGCAGCGGCTTAGCAAAGCGCAAGGCAACACCTTGGTTGTAACTGATGGTGTCTTCAGCATGGATGGAGATCTGGCCAATCTGCCTGAAATAACCAAGCTCAGCAAAGCGCATGGCGCTTGGTGCATGGTAGATGATGCCCACGGTTTAGGTGTATTAGGCGCACAAGGCGGCGGCTGCGTAGAGCATTTTGGCCTAGGCCTTGCCGATGTGCCGGTACTGGTTGGCACCTTAGGGAAAGCCTTTGGCAGTTCTGGTGCTTTTATTGCTGGCAGTGAAGAACTGATTGAATACATGATTCAATTTGCCCGCCCCTATATTTACACCACTAGTCAATCCCCTGCTATTGCCTGTGCTACCTTAGAAAGCTTAAAAATCAGCCAAGCTGAGCCATGGCGGCGCGAGCATTTAAAGGCGCTGGTAAAGCAGTTTCGTGAAGCCATCTTGGCAGCGGATATTCCTTTATTAGACAGCCCAACTCCAATTCAGCCCATTATTGTTGGTGATAGCAGCAAAGCGATGCAACTTGCCGCAAAATTACGCGAACAGGGTTTAATTGTAAGCGCCATTCGCCCGCCTACAGTTGCACAGGGTAGCGCTCGACTACGTATTACCTTAACAGCAGCCCACACAACAGCGCATGTTGAGCAGCTAACAACTGCCTTAATTTGTACATGGCAGGAGATACTACGTGAAAGTTGAGCTATTACCTGGCTGGGGCATTGATGCTAGTGCACTAGCACCTCTACAACAGGCACTACAGAGCCTCTTGCCAGACGCCAATATTAATGTGCATACGCTGCCTTTATGGAGATCCAATCAGCTTGAAGAAGCGCTCACGTTAACAGAGCAAACTCTAGCAGAAGATAGTTGGCTTGTTGGTTGGTCCTTAGGCGGTATGCTCGCGATGCAACTCGCTGCCCGCCAAGCAAAACGCTATAAAGGCATTATTAGCCTTGCGAGCAACGCCAGCTTTATCGCCCAAGACACTTGGCCATATGCAATGCCAAGTACAGTATTTGAGGCTTTTTTAACTGGTTGTAAAGAGCAACTGAGCAGCACCTTAAAGCGTTTTGTCATGCTTTGCGCTCAAGGTTCAAAAGATATCAAAGCAGTGCGCAAACAACTGCAAACAATCCAAGATTTATCTGCTGAGCAAGCAACCTTTGGCTTAGAAATTCTTGCTCAACTTAATAATCAGCCTGTATTGCACTGCTCTATTCCACAGTTACATCTGCTAGCTACTGATGACGCCCTTGTACCTGCTAGTGCCATAAAACCAATGAGCCAAATAACACATTGCATAAGCCTGCAAGGCGGCCATGCGTTTGTGCTGGAGCAAGCAACCTTTTGTGCAGAAAAAATCAGCGAATTGATGCAGGCACACCCATGAACTATTGCCTACCCGACAAACAGTTAGTTGCCCAGTCATTCTCTAAAGCCGCCAGCACCTATGATAGCGTTGCACACTTACAACGCCTTGTGGGCGAACAATTATTAGCACAACTTGTGATTCAGCAGCCCATTACACAATGGGTTGATTTAGGTGCAGGCACAGGTTTTTTTAGTCGCCAATTACAACAGCAGTTCCCCCAAGCAACAGGTACTTGTCTAGACCTAGCCTTTGGCATGCTGCAACAGGCCAAAGCACGACGAAGCGCACACTATTATATTGCGGGCGATGCAGAGAACCTCCCGCTAGCCGTTAATAGTACTGATCTGCTGTTTAGTAGCTTAGCCTTACAGTGGTGCAGCGACTTTTCTAAAGTACTCAGTGAAGCGGCCAAAGTACTCAAACCTAATGGCATTTTTGCATTTAGCAGCCTATGTACAGGCACACTGCATGAGCTAAAGCATAGTTGGCAGCAGGTTGACAATGCCGTGCATGTTAACCAGTTTCGACAGTTTTCAGATTATCAGCACCTTTGCCAAAACAGTTGTTTGAGTATTGTTCAGTTAGAACAAAGAGCCCATGTGTTGCACTACCCACAACTACGTGGACTTACCCACGAACTCAAATACTTAGGTGCGAACAATCTCAATCGAGGACGCAAAACAGGGCTCAGTAGCCGTCAGGATTTACTTGCGCTCACTCAAGCTTATGAGAAGTTTCGCCAGCCTCAGGGGCTACCTGCTACCTGGCAAATTGTGTATGGCGTATTACGAAAAGAAGGTTAAACATGCAGGCGTACTTTATTGCAGGAACAGACACTGATGTAGGTAAAACCAGTATAGCCGCAGGACTACTCTGCCGCGCGCAACAACTAGGTTACGCCACACTGGCAATCAAGCCTGTGGCTTCTGGTTGCCAACAAACCGCTGACGGGCTACGTAACAGCGATGCGTTAGCATTAATGGCCGAATCTAGCCTTAAGCTGAATTATGAGCACATCAACCCTTTCGCCTTTGCTCCCGCAATTGCGCCACATATTGCTGCTCAAGAGTCTAATACCGAATTAAGCGTACACGCTCTACAACCAGCTATTGATCATGTGCTCGCGCAACAGGCGGATTTTGTTGTAGTAGAAGGCGCAGGTGGCTGGCGAGTGCCGTTATCGGCTACTGAATTTTTATCTGATTTGGCAAAAGCTATTAAGTTACCTGTTATTTTAGTAGTAGGCGTGCGCTTAGGTTGCATTAGCCATGCGTTACTCACTGCAGAAGCCATTAAAGCTGATGGGCTTAAATTGGCAGGCTGGGTCGCTAATATTATTGACCCTAACACCTCTCGTCTACCAGAAAACTTGGCTACGTTAACACAGCTGATGCCGGCTCCTTGTCTTGGCGTAGTTCCTTTTCTAACGCCAGCTAATGCAGATTCTGTTGCTCAGCATGTGGATTTATCTGTACTAAAATAGGATGGAAAATTCAAACTAGCAGGGTCAAATAACCCTACTACTTGCCCAATCACAATCAAACTAGGCGGCTTAGCTTGCTGTAATTCTGCTAGCGCTGGTAAATCTGCTAAGTTGGCACGTAGTACTTGCTGCTTGGCGTAAGTCCCATTGCCAATTAACGCAGCAGGCGTAGTTGCGGCTAAGCCAGCTGCTTGTAATTGTTGGCTAATAGTTGCCAAGGCACTGAGCCCCATATAAAACACTAGGGTTTGGCCTGGTGCAGCTAAACGCTGCCAATCTAGAGCTAACTCGCCATCTTGCTGCAAATGCCCAGTAATAAACTGGCAAGATTGCGCCACTCCGCGATGAGTTAACGGAATACCTGCATAGGTTGTACAAGCAGAAGCGGCTGTAATCCCAGGTACTACTTGGCAAGCTACTTGATACTTTAATAAATGTTCTAGCTCTTCACCACCACGCCCAAAAATAAAAGGATCACCACCTTTTAAGCGCACGACTCGTTTACGCTGCTTAGCTAAATCAACCAGTAATTGGTTAATTTGTTCTTGTGGCAAACTATGGTTACCTGCTGTTTTACCAACATAATATTGCTCACAATGAGAAGGTAAACTCTGCAGAATTTCAGGATTTACCAGGCGATCATAAACAACCACGTCAGCCTGTCCTAATAAACTCCAAGCTCTAAGTGTTAATAGGCTGGGATCACCTGGTCCTGCGCCAATTAACGCCACCTCACCTACTGGCAAAGTACTTAACCACGTGCTGGGAATGACTAATTGGCTGCTCATGCGACTGTCTCTATCAAGCTTTTTAGTGTTTTTAATGGCTTGCAGAGTAGGTAGATGCTGTTTTAATTACCAATAAATATTACGCATTTATTTATAAGAAAAAGGAATAAACAATTTACAAATATGGAATTTAATGCATAAAAACCTTATTTGAAGATCACTTAATCAGTTGAGGCAAGGCGCGCACAAGCTTTTCAATATCTAAAGGCGCGCGAATAAAACCCCGCTGAACCCCAGTAGGATCAAGCAAGGCAAGATTACCACTGTGATCAACAGTGTAATACTCCTTAGACTTATCCCCAGGCACAAAAGGAATGCTCATGCGGCTACTCAATACTTGAATATCACTCATTTTCCCTGCATAACCAATAAACTCAGGATCAAAAAACTTCATATATTCTTTAAGTTGCTCAGGTGTGTCGCGATCAGGGTCAACACTGATCATAACGATACGTAATTTATCTTTGGTAACCTTGGGCAACTTTTGTTTAATTTGGCGCAGTTCAGACAAGGTTGTAGGGCAAATATCAGGGCAAAAGGTATAGCCGAAAAATACCAGCGTCCATTGGCCTGTTAAATCACTCATCAGCTGTTCTTTGCCATCACTGCCAGATAAGGTTACGGCTGGAATGTCACGAGCTTCGGGTAATAGTATAATGCCAGCTTCATTGAGCTGAGCAGAATGATCTTTATTTTCTAATGCCACTTGACCTACTAGCACTCCCACAACAACGGCAGTCAAGATAGCAAGCAAACTGAATATAATAGGGCGGCGATTTAATATTGAAAACATGGCTGACTCACCTTAGTCATGCTAAGCATATAGCTCATAATCAGACTTAATGGCGCTAATTACAAACCCTTGCGACATTAAGACGCTACATAATATATGCTTAAAATAACTTATTTATTTATATCTATTTATTTCAGAATATTTAATAAAACTATTTTTTTTGCTACATTGGCTAGCTTCATTTTTACCTTCCTCGTTTGGTGTCTTAGGTCGCTGACCATGAAATATATAGTTCTGGCTATTTTTATATTGAGCGTGTTTTATGTTCAGTATCGTGGGCGAGTACGCTATAAGTTTTTTCGCCAATTCGCCGATCATTCAACATTTATGGCGCCTATCAACGCTTTTATGTACTTATTTTCAAAAGTACCTAATAAACCTTACCTGCCTACTGCCACCTTTCCAGAATTGCAGATTTTACGTGATAACTGGCAAATGATCCGTGAAGAAGGTTTACGTCTGCAAGAAATGCAACGTATTGCCGCCTCAGACAAACGTGACGATGCTGGCTTTAACTCCTTTTTCAAAACTGGCTGGAAGCGGTTTTACCTTAAATGGTATGAAGACAATCATCCCTCTGCTATTGAGTTATGCCCTAAAACCACGGAGTTGGTGCGTAATATTCCTAGTATTAAGGCAGCCATGTTTACGCTATTACCTGATGATAGCCGCCTGCCTCGTCATCGTGACCCTTATGCAGGCTCCTTGCGCTACCATTTAGGTATTGCCACGCCTAATGACGACCGTTGTTTTATTAATGTTGATGGCATTTCTTACAGCTGGCGTGATGGCCAAGATGTTATTTTCGATGAAACCTTTATTCACTATGCAGAAAATAAAAGCGGACAAGATCGTTTAATTTTCTTTTGTGATATTGAGCGGCCAATGAAATATCACTGGGCACAAAAGATAAATTATTTTTTAGGTCGTTATCTTCTCAGCGCGGCGGCTGCGCCCAATGATGAAAACGACCGTACAGGCGGGATAAATCGCGTCTTTAAATATTTATATAAAATACGTGAACAAGGTAAGCGTCTTAAAAAATACAATAAAACGCTCTACTACACGGTTAAATGGGCCATTATTCTCGGAATTTTATGGCTAATTTTTGGTTAGTTTAGTGTTCTAAAAAAACCACCTAGCCTGAGCTGCTGCCCCTAAAAAGATGTGCAGCTTTTTAGGGGCAGCTTATTCAGTATTTTTTGTTTATAAGCTTTGTAGGAATGCTTTTAATGCAAACAACTCATCTGAATTGAGCTGTAAAGGCTGTAGTAGCGGTGACTTTTTCGGAAATAAGGGATCCTTTATTTGCTCAGCATTAGGTGTAATTGTGGGCATGCCAGCATTATACATATTTAAAATACCCTCAAGATTAGGGAATAGTCCATTATGCATCCAAGGTCCTGTTCGGCTCACTAAACGCAATGATGGTGTGCGAAAAGCCCCCACATCTTCTGCTTTAGCTGTTACCTCATAGCGCCCTAAGTCCTCATACTTGCGACCATAATAGGTCAGCCCTAAATTATGAAACTGCTGATCAGATAAAGCAGCACCTTGATGACAATTTAAACAGCGCCCTTTTGTTCGAAATAAATGCAAACCATATAGTGCTTGGTCGCTTAACGCTGTATTCTGCCCCTGCATAAAACGCTCAAAGTCTGTGTCTTTAGGTAGCAAACTGCGTTGATAGGTTGCTAGAGCCTGCCCAACATAAATAGCCTTTGGTTTATCGTGGAATACCTGCTCAAAGTACGCAATATAGGTGCTATCAGCTTGTAATCTGTGCTCTAATTCTTGAATGCTAAACGCCATTTCCACTGGGTCAATAATAGGGGCAAGCGCCTGTTCTTCTAAGCTTGCTTTGCGCCCATCCCAAAATAACAGCTCAAACAAACTACTGGCAACTACAGAAGGCGCATTCCGTCTCCCTTCTTGCTGTGCATGCCCAATAGATACACGCCGCGCATCCGCAAAGGCTAACCGTGGTTCATGACAACTGGCACAAGATACTTGCTTTGAACCTGATAAAAGAGGATCAAAAAATAACTTTTCACCCAAGGCGCGCTTAGCTTCAGTAAAAGGATTTGATTCAGGCGATAGCGCTTGCTCAGGTAAGGCTGCTAATTCTGTCCACGTTATATTTTCCTCAATAAAGGGCGCTGGCCAGAGTGCAGGGGCTTGGCTATACCATTGGCGTAAACAGGTAAAGTCTACGCCAGCGGCATGCTCAATAACGCACTTTGGCTGAGTTTCTGCTTTAGCTAAGTTGTAAAGGCTAAAGCTAAATATAATCAAAAGAAAATAGGCAAAGCGCATTAAAACTTATACCCAACTTCTAACCAAAATTGACGACCTATCTCATAGGTTTCTACTGAATTCAACCCAGACGTATTACCCATCACACTACGTGCATTTAATAGATTGTTGATATCCACATTAATAAATACAGATTGATCTTGCGCTAAGTATTTCTCCCAGCCTAAACGCATATCCCAAGTGAAGGCCTTGGAGTAATGCTTTTCTTCATAGACATCAATAGGCGTGCCTTGGTACTCCATCTTCTCACTGGTTTTCACAATTTGTGTATAACCATCACGTAAGCGGAAAAAATTAGTCACTGTTAAATCCAGCGGCTCTATATAGCTAATCAAATTAGCACGCAATGTCCATGGGCGGTTATAGTTTGCAGCGGGTCTATCTCGATAACGAATAACACTCCCTTTATAGCTAATATAAGGGTTGTCTTGATAACGCTCGCTGTCATAATCAGACAAACCTTCCTCACGATAACTAGGCGCTGAACGCTTACTTTGCCTAAAGTCCAAGGCGACCAAAACATTATGCTGCATACCCGCAAAATCAAGCAGTTGATTATTCTGTGCGGTGATAGATAGGATACGATCCTTACTTTGCCCATTATTCGTATAAACTTTAAAGTTCTTAGCCAAGTTAGGGTCTGTTGGCTCTACTCCTGCGCGCTTACCTGTAACTTCAATCACTTGTTTTTTACCCTCGCGCTGCACCACTTTAATACCAATATCAGCCCATCCCATGCTTTGCTTAAAACCAAGCATTAACTCGTCGTCATAAGGCACATCAAGCTTTTGAAATAAACTATTATTAGGTGCATGAGCAGTAGCTTGCCAAGGACTGTTGATATCTGTGCGGCGCTCAGTAAAACGTAAACGATTACGCCCATCCTCTAAGCCCCAAGCTGCTATACTTCGCCCATAATAGCGGTTTACACCTGCAGTAATTACGGAACTACTGTCATCAAACACATCAAATTGCATGCTTAACCGTGGGGCAACTGTTGTTTTTTGCATAAAGCTGTCATTGTCTATACGCAAGCCAGGACGCACACTAAAACGGCCAAAACTCATATCATCTTCAATATAAGCGCCTAGTTCTCGCGTACTAAACGAAAACTCACCTTGTTTAAAACTGGTTCGTTGTGAAAGATACTGGCCTGGAAAACCTTTTATAGTGGTGCCCATAGAACAGGCATTATCTAGGGTTCCATCGCTTCGGATACAAGTATTGGTTGATTTCGCCATTACATAGGTATTACTTTCAGTGACACGCTCATAGTTATACTTTTTCCAGCTGAAATCTAACCCAGCACGAATACGGTGCGTAGTATTAGCGAAGGCTATAGGATGCAGTTTCATGTCGAATTTGTACTGCCAGCTTTTTTGCTTTTGATCAACATTGCCATAGCCACCTTCAAGGCTCATAGTGCTAGGCTTGTTTCCTATTCCCCAAGGCTTAGTCTCACTTTTTTGCCAAGTAAACCAATCGTCACTCTCTGAGCGGCGGCTTTGTTCTAAAGCGCCATACAAGACACCATGTTCATAAATTGCCCAATCACCGTCCCAGCGCCATGTGGTACCTAGTTGCATGCCTCCATTTTTAATGTCATAGCCTGAATTAACTGAGTTTGCTCTAAAATATGAACTCGTACTTGGCGCATACGTAATAGTGCTATCAATACTTAAATGGTCCGATGCTTGCCACATGCTTTTAAGAAAATAATTATCAATTTTTCTATGCTGCTTTTCCTCGTAGTACCCCATAGTATCGACATTATTGGCAGAATATAAACTTAAAGGAATAGTTGATAGTTTGCGGTCAAAACTTCCGATCATGCCAAAGTTATCTGTTAAATAACCTTCCAAAGTGCCTCTTATAGTCAACTTAGTAAACTTAGGCTGCATAGAATCGCTACCTGAGTTTTCAAATGCGTCCTCTTGGCTCTTATGAACATGATATTGCGTCCATGCATCCATTGTGGTTTGCATGGAAAACTTGCCATGTAAGCCATCAGCTTTGGGTTTACGTGTTTTGGTTTCTACCACCCCACCATTAAAATGGCCATAGGCTGCAGACACATTACTGTCATGCACGGTAATTTCTTCTAACAAGTCAATATCTAGTGCCATCCCTTGGCTTTGGCCTGGTACTGCATCTAAAAGATGGTGCTGAGAACGCCCTGGATCTAAGTCATTATTCATGTTGAAGCCATCAACAACAAAAGCATTTTGATAAAACTTAGCGCCGTTAATACTGATGTTAGCGGGATTAATTTCACCAGGAGTAAAGCTACTTAGCTGCTTATCATCAAACTGCACATGAGGATTAAGCTTAAGCATGCTAGTAATATCTCCATTGCCTGACGGCATACGCTCAATCAACTCTCGATTAATCGTCATACTGCTTTGATATTCATCTATTTGCGCCGTAATTAACATATCAGGTGTTTTAATTGGCGCGCCTTTATTAACTGTAGAAATAAGAATCTGATCGTTTGCATCTAGCTTCCAAGAAAAACCTGTGCCATCTAACATCTCATTAAGTACTGCTGGAAGTGTTGCTGACCTATTGAAATGTATATTTTTGTGAATTTGTGGAATATCTTTTTCCAACTGCACAGTGATGTGTGCCTGTTTAGACAGTTGTTGCAAGGCATCAGATAAGCTGTGGGCTTGTAAAGAAAATGGATAAGTAGCGGTTAGATCAATCTGAGCATACGCAATATTGAAGGCTGAAGACGCAGCCAATAGGCAGCTGCAAAACCAGTATTGAGCGGATTTGTGTAACACCTGAGCACCTTTAAAAGATAATGATAATCAATAACTTTTAAAGACGTATCTACTTGAGAAAATTTCAAACTTTTTTACTTTTTATTATTTTGGCTAAGAAAACAGCGGCAATTTTGTTCAAATAGATTCAATAACCTGTGCACCTGTCCTAAAGAAATCCCTGCTACATCAGCAACTTGCACCATGGTATAGCCCTGTTTGTAGTACAAACAAAAAATTTGCTGTAAACGTTTAGGTTGGCTATCAAGCATCTTGTGCAATATCTGCTGGCGTTCATCTAAAGTGAGTGAATCAGATGTCAGCGTACTTTGCTGTATGCTCAGCAAATAAAACTCCTCTAGCTTATTAATGGATAATTTATGCGTGCGTAGATGATCAATAACAAGGTTATGTGCCATGCGAAACAAATAGCTAGAAGGACTTGCTATCTTAGATTTTTGCGATTGGGCAAGTTTTAACCACATATCTTGGATAATATCTTGAGCTTGCTCACCGTCACCTAATAACCGTATTACATACTTTAGTAATCGTTCTCTTTGCACATAATAGATAGCTAGCAAGGATGCAGTGCTGTCCAAGGCGGGTACCTTTAAAAACTACCAACCATACATTGAATGATAATTATTATCAAATATGTTTTTAAGACTATAGCTCTTTTACCTGATAAGACCAGCTCGTTACTCGCGTTAAACCTGCAGTTAACCATGACTTTTGCTTGCGTCTTTCCACAAAGCCATGCCGCTTATATAGCGCAGCAGCCGCCAAATTGTTTTGGGCCACATAGAGTGAAAGATGCGATTTTTTAAGTAAATTACGTGCGTAGTGTTGGGCGTAGTCCAAAATGACTGATCCTACCCCTCGTTTTTGCTGATTCTCTGCAACAGCAATATACGCAATATAGGCTTCTTTTTTATTGGGCTTGTAATCAAATAAACTACAGACTAGCCACATTCTACACACACTAAACAAGCCATAGTTTTTGATTAGGCTTACATACCTAAGCTGTGGTTTTTTACGCGGCTCAACGCGGGGCATGTTGCTAATAATAGCGAAAGTAGCAATAACTTGACCTTGGTTTTTTATAACAAATTGAGCCTCATACTGATTTGCACTGTGCAACAGCCACAGCTGTTCAAATAGGGCTAGCTGCTGAACTTCAGATAAGGACTGAATAGAACTAAACTTGCTCGAGAATGCTGTAAATACAAGTCTAGCGGCTAATTTCATATCAGCCTCCTCTAGCTCAGCAACCTGCAAAATAGACTGAGTTTTTGAGCAATACAAGTGCTCATTCATAGGCGCATACATATTTGTATTGACGATTTATTAGACCTTTTATAATAATAGATAGAGTAGTCGATCTAATAATAACTATCGAGTAGTTTTTAACCTATCTGTCGGTATTCTTACTAAAAAACCAGCCTACACCACTGCTTTTTCATAGCCGCATCACTAGCTAATTAACAATCTTAAACTTCATGTAGGGTCTTATATGAATATTAATCTTGATCTAAAAAAAATTGCACTTAAGGTGGCAACGCCTAAACAACTTAATGGTTATATTGGTTATGGCCACGTTGGCGCTGCCATTCAAACTGATGCTGGAAATGTGTACACCGGGGTCAGTATTGATACTGCGTGTTCTTTGGGCTTTTGTGCTGAGCATGCTGCTGTGGCAGAAATGCTTAAACATGGAGAGTGCCGCGTAAAAGCCTTTGTTGCTGTAGACAGCCAAGGTAATGCACTGCCCCCATGTGGCCGCTGTCGAGAGCTAATTAGTCAGTTAAATAAGCACAATCGTAATGCCCTAGTAGAAGTGCAAAATGGCGTGGTGGTTAGCCTTGCACAGCTTTTACCTTATGACTGGAAAGAGCATTTGCCAAACCCTTGGTAAGCACTAAGCTCGCTTTGCTATTTTGCTCTAAGGATAGTTCTGCGCTGCGCACTGTCCCTGTTCCCCGTTGCCAGAGCAATGTCTAATATTAAAGCTGTAAAATGTATTTTCGATTTAACTCTCAACTTAGGCTTACACTAAGGCTAGCTAACAATCCTGTGTTGTTCAAAATACCTAAAATACATGACCCGTTTAGGCAGTTAAGTGAAAGCTCTAGATTGAGAACGCATCAGCTTGCAGCCAACGCCTACTTATTTTGCGCATTAGCCTTAACTTAAGACGCATAATCTGTTCTGCTGTGCTAAACACCCGCTGCTACAATCACGCTCTGTCTAGATATACTACCCTGCATCTGAGCGACTAGTGGCGGCATTATCAAACTGTGCTAACGCCATATTTTGATAAAGTAAATCTTTCATATAATTTGTTTAAATTCAAAGCGCTAGAGAAGATGATAAAAAATTAGTGTTTTCTGAAGTGAAGCACTTGCATCTGCTTAGATAAAGGACAATGCTAACAGCATTTAGCCGCCTAAATGTCGAGGGCAATATGTCTGAACATCCTTTTGCAGCATTGTCGCCTGACCTTGTGTTAAATGCTGTTGAAAGCTTAGGGCTGCTTTCTGATGCACGCATTATGCCACTTAATAGTTATGAGAACCGCGTGTATCAAGTGGGTATCGAGGAACAAGCGCCTGTCATTGCTAAGTTCTATCGTCCAGAGCGTTGGACTAATGCGCAAATTCTGGAAGAACATGCATTTACTGCCCAGCTAGCTGACTGTGATGTACCTGTTGTTCAACCTTTAATATTTGATCAGCAAAGTTTATTTGAATTTGAAGGCTATCGTTTTGCCTTATTCCCGCGCCAAGGGGGTTATGCTCCAGAACCTGGCAATCTTGAGCAGCTCTATCGGCTCGGGCAATTGCTAGGTCGCATGCATGCCGTAGGTGCTAGCCACAAGTTTAAGCATAGACATAGTCTTAATGTGCAAACGTACGGCATAAAAGCCCGCCAAACGTTGCTTGATAGCCATTTTATTCCAAAAAAGTTACAGGCGGACTGGGAAAAGGCCAGTGCTCAGTTGGTTGAAAAAGTGTCGCATATCATGCGCCAGCGTCCATATCAGGCAATTCGTATTCATGGTGACTGTCACCCTGGCAATTTACTATATCGCGATGAGGCTTTTTTTATCGTGGATTTAGATGACAGTAAAACAGGGCCTGCCGTGCAAGATTTTTGGATGTTGTTAGAAGGTAGCTATGAGGAGCGTTGTCAGCAAATTAGTGAGCTAATTGAGGGCTACCAAGAATTTTGTGATTTTGATTACGCACAATTGCATTTAATTGAAAGCCTACGAGCGCTGCGCATGTTAAGTTATAGCGCTTGGCTTGCTCTGCGCTGGAGTGATCCCGCTTTCCCCAAATACTTTCCTTGGTTTACCTCTGAACAGTATTGGTACGATCAATTATTGGCACTGCGAACACAGATAAAGACTTTGGAAGAGCCTGCTCTGCGCTTAGCAAATCTTATTTAATAATAATGGAATGGGGCACAACTTAAAGCAATAACGACTATGCAAACGATTAATCCTAAAATGGGCTATGCCTATGGCTTTGGCGCCTTTATTTTGTGGGGACTTTTCCCTTTTTTCTTTAAAAACCTTGAGGCAGTACCTGCCATTGAGGTCATTGCGCATCGCTTACTCTGGTCAGGTGTTGGTGCTGCTATTTTGTTGCTGGTGTGGAAACATCCTGGTTGGTGGAAAGAGTTATACCAGCACCCAAAACGTTTTGCGATTTTGGCGCTATCTGGTGTTTTGATTGCCAGTAACTGGTTAATTTATGTTTGGGCGGTTAATCATGACCAACTCATTGCAGCCAGTTTAGGTTATTACACTAATCCTCTCATTAGCATTCTATTGAGTTTAATTTTTCTACGTGAAAAACTACGCCGCATGCAATGGCTAGCTATAGGTTTTGCCGCGTTAGGGGTTGCTATCCAGGTTTATCAATTGGGAGAGCTGCCTTGGATTTCTTTGGCATTAGCCTTTAGTTTCGGCTTTTATGGGCTCATTCGCAAACAAGCACCTATAGATGCACTACCTGGCCTTGCTATTGAAACATGGCTGCTTCTGCCAGTAGTGCTTATCTGGCTTGCCTTTGTACCAAACAGCATGCATCAAACCCACTTTTGGTCAACCAGTGAAGCTTGGTGGCTAATGGCAGCTGGGCCTGTCACCTTAGTGCCGTTAATTTTCTTTAATCTGGCGGCGCGTAGCATTCCTTTATCGTCTTTAGCTTTTATGCAATATATAGCGCCAACCTTAGTGTTGTTACAGGCTATTTTTATTTATCATGAGCAATTTAGCATGACCTCTATGCTAGCTTTTTCATGTATTTGGATAGCTTTATTTATTTATACCTTAGACCTTATCAGAGTCATCCGATTTAGACCTAAATAAGTATTTTAAAAAGGCGCTTAAAGCGCCTTTTTTACATTCTATTAACCATACAAAAAGTAAGTATATAGCCTATTTGCTAGGCCTTTGCTTTATTTATACCCTTTACTTATACACAACAAAATAAGATGCAAGTCACAGTGTTAAATATTTAATCAACACCTATAACATCAGTATTCATACTGCTTTGCTCAAGTTATCCATTTTTTATACACAGGCCACACACAAAGTTACACAGATACAATCTAGGTTATTGTTATGTGGATAAATAACTGATAAAAACTGATTACTTTTTAACCATATATTACAAAGCCTTATTATATCTAGCATGCACGTATATACACCCAGGTTATACACAGGAACATAGGCTATCCTTGGGTATTATTTATTCTTACTGGTTGTTTTTTAACCATATTTTTACAGGTATTGAGAATACTGGGCTGTAGCCGTTAATTCCCATGTTATACACAGTGATTGAACATGAGCATGCACTTTTTTATCGCATAACTTTGCTCACTCTAGCTTGGCAGAGCTTACCTAAAGCAACCAACACATTAGGTATTTTATAGCTGTATTCTGCTCAAAAAATATACAGTTTTATCTACGCCTTATAGCTTCTAGCTTAGCTTCGTTTATGCAGGTATTATCCACATGCTCATTAACCACTGTTGTGCATAGCCCTACAGCATTGATTAAAAAATAACCACCTTACTACATCGCTTGATTTGCAAAGCCTGTAGCCACTTTCGCCCATGTTACCCACAGGCTAATGCCCGAATATAGGGGATTAGTTACTTTAGTCTGTAATCCTACTTATTCAGGCATTTCATAAAGTACTTTAAACTGAGCATTATTTATTCTGATTAGCCTAGGAACATATATGTCTCACCGCATTGAGCCTTTCTATTTTTCTGGTTTGCCTGGCTGGCGTTTACACTTTAATCAAGCTGTGGTCGATATATGTGCTCAGGGCGCGCAGATTTTGGGTTACCAACCACATCCAGCGAAGCCACCTGTACTTTGGCGCAGTCCAACAGATCCTTACCGCAGAGGCACAAGTGTCCGTGGTGGTATTCCGATCTGTTGGCCGTGGTTTGGCGATATTCAACGTAACCCACAATCAGTGCAGGATTGTGTGAAGGGTGAAGCCATTTTTCATGGCTTAGCCAGAACCTTGAACTGGCAGTTACAAGAGCAGCACCTCAGTAGTAATTTTGTCAGCCTTACCCTTGTTTTAGATACAGCTTTAGGACTCACTCACTGGCCACACAAAGCTCGATTAACATTGAAAGTGACCCTAAGCGATCAGCTTGAGCTTAGCCTCACCAACCATAACCTAGGCACTTATCCACTCATGATTAGCCAAGCACTGCATAGCTATTATGCTGTTGGCGATGTTGAGCAGGTAAGTATCGCTGAGCTAGATGGCTGTGGTTATATTGAAACCCTTGCTGGCTGGGAACAACGCCAGCAGCAAGGTGCTCTTAGAATACAAGGCGAACTTGATCGAATTTACCAATCCACACCCAATCGCTTAGTTATTCAAGATAAGGCTTGGGCGCGCTGCATTCAGTTACAGAGTAACAATGCTAACTCCGTTATCTTGTGGAATCCTTCACACATAAAAAGCCAAAATCGGATTGGTTTGGAAAATAATGTGTGGCGTAATTTTCTCTGTGTTGAAACTGCCAATGTTTTAGATGACGCGCTATGGCTTGAGCCAAACGCCTCGCATCAGATGCAACTAAAAATTAAGGTTTTGGATTAGACTTTTAGCGCACTTGCGCTATATTTATTTCCCCCTTAGGTTTACGTAAAGGTTAACCAACAGCGCTGGTTAACCTGATTTTTCCTCAATAAAAATAAGACGAGGAGGTAAGCCTAGCATCTGCACTATTAAGCAACGTCTTGCTACACACAAACTATTTCATTTGCCTAATAAATATAAAAAGAGGCTGGTATGAGCACTTTTGCAATTCTTGTGTCATTGCTGTTGCTGATGTTTTTCGCCTATCGCGGAATCACAGTGTTAATTCTTGCGCCATTGATGGCGGGACTGGCTGTATTACTTAGCGGAGAAGCCAGTTACATCATGCCAACGTACACCCAGAACTTTATGCAAGAGTTGGGCATGTATGTTGTGAAGTTTTTTCCACTCTTTATGTTGGGTGCACTATTTGGCAAGCTGATGGCTGACTCAGGTGCTGCACACAGCATTGCAGACGCCATTATGAAATGGCTTGGCACTAAGCATGTGATTCTTACTGTAGTACTTGCCTGTGCTTTGCTTACCTATGGAGGTGTATCACTCTTTGTAGTTGCCTTTGCGGTTTACCCCATTGGCGCTGTGCTATTTCGTAAAACCAACACACCAAAACGCTACATCCCTGCGGCTATTGCATTAGGTTCTTTTACCTTCACCATGACCGCACTACCTGGCGCGCCGTCTATCCAAAATGCGATTCCTACTTCTTACTTAGGCACCACTACCTTTGCCGCGCCAGGACTAGGCATTATTGCGGCCTTGATTATGCTCGCATTAGGCGTATGGATACTGAATCATTTTGCCAATAAAGCTATGGCCAAAGGTGAAGGCTATGGTGAGCACCTTAATGAGCAACTGCCTAGCGACGAGCTGCCTCGTCCAAGTACGTTAGTGGCTTTTTTACCCATAGTTATGGTGATCGCATTAAACGCGCTGTTCTCTTATGTGATTTTACCCAACATGGATTTAAGCGTTGTTAGTCAAGAGCGCTTTGGCAATGTTACACCAGCCAGTGTTATTGGCATGTGGTCTGTACTGCTGGCCTTAATCATCTCCATCATGTTCACCATAGTGCTGAACTGGAATAAATGGACTGATTTAAAACGCACCATCAATAAAGGCTGCTTTAGCTCTTTCTTGCCTATTTTTAATACCGCCTCCGAAGTGGCTTACGGTGCCATTATTGCTGGTATGGCAGGCTTTATGGTGATTAAAGATATGATCCTTAACCTGTTTCCAGAGAACCCATTAATTTCTGCCACCATCAGCATGAACGTATTGGCAGCTATCACAGGCTCCTCTTCAGGTGGTTTAAGTATTGCCTATCGCACACTAGGTGCGGATTACTTAAAAATGGTTGAGGCTGTTGGTATTAGTCCTGAGTTGCTCCATCGTATCTCCACCATTGCTGCTGGCGGTCTAGATACGCTACCACATTCAGGCGCAGTAATTACCCTACTCGCGATTTGCGGCTTAACTCACCGCCAGTCTTATCCGCAGATATTCTTAATGACTACCGTCGTGCCACTTACCGCACTGCTTATTGTACTGGTGCTGGGTAGTGTGTTTGGTAGCTTTTAACAACAATAACAAAGGCAAAAGCTATGTTTAGCACCCACTTGATTACAGACGTTGAAGATGTCCCAGAGTTTTTTAATATCGCACAGGCTTGCTGCGACCGCTGGGCTAAAGATAAAAACAAAGTTGCTATCATCCAAAAAAATGCCGATGGTAGCGTACAGCGTTTTACTTTTGCTTATTTACAACAGCGTGCTAATCAGCTTGCCAATAGCCTAACAGCTCAAGGTGCGCAAATAGGTGATCGTATTGGTATTATGCTTGGGCAGGGTATAGAAACGGCTATTACCCATATGGCCATCTACAAAATAGGCGCTATCGCTGTTCCTTTGTTTAAACTTTTTGGCATTGATGCTATTGCTCATCGCGCTAAAAACTGTGCAATGAGCTTAGTCATTACTGATCAAGAAGGCTTCGCCAAAATCAATAGCATGTGGCAAGAACTGCCTGCTTTACGCCTGTGTTATGTCATTAACAATACTAGCCAAGATCCTCGAGTAGTTGACTTCAACCAAGCACTGGAACAGCAAAGCGCTGAGTTTGTAAACCACCCAACCAAAGCCGAAGACCCAGCATTAATTATTTATACATCTGGAACTACAGGTCATCCTAAAGGCGCACTGCACGCACAGCGCGTATTATTAGGCCATTTGCCTGGTGTAGAAGCCTCACATGATGGTTTTCCACAAACAGGCGATTGTATGTGGACACCTGCCGATTGGGCATGGATTGGCGGGTTATTGGACGTCTTTTTACCTTCGCTCTACCATGGTATTCCTGTGGTAGCCTACCGCGCGGAAAAATTTACTGCTGAAGATGTATTTCAACTGATTGAAGACTTAGGTATTCGCAATATCTTCTTCCCTCCTACAGCACTCAAACTTTTACGTTCAGTGGAAAATCCACAAAATCGCTGGCAGTTGAACTTGCGTACTGTAGCCAGTGGCGGTGAGTCTTTAGGTGTTGAGCTGTTAGCTTGGGGCGATGCGGCATTGGGCGTGCGCATAAATGAGTTTTATGGGCAAACAGAATGCAACCTAGTTTTGTCTTCATGGAGCCGGCGTGGTGTGTTTAAACCTAGCGCTATTGGCAAGGCGGTGGCTGGTTTTAATATCGCCATTATTGATGATACTGGACAGCCTGTAGCTAACGGAGAGGCTGGGCATTTAGCCGTTGCTACGCCAAATTTAAGCCAAATGCTACATTATTGGGATAACCCTCAAGCAACAGCAGAAAAATATATTGGAAACTGGTTATTAACCGGTGATAAAGCCAGTATGGATGAAGACGGCTATGTCTACTTTCTTGGCCGCAATGATGATGTTATTACCAGTGCAGGCTATCGTATTGGGCCAACACCTATTGAAGACTGTTTGCTCAAACATCCAGCAGTAAAACTCGCTGCTGCCATTGGTAAGAAAGATCCTATTCGTACTGAGGTTGTAAAAGCCTACATCGTTTTACATGAAGGCTTCTCTGCTTGCAGTAACACCGTCAGCGAACTGCAAAACCATGTGCGTAAACAACTTGCCGCCCATGAATATCCACGGGAAATTGAGTTTATCCAAGAAATGCCAATGACTACCACTGGCAAAATTATTCGTGGCGCCTTACGCGCTCTTGAAGAACAAAAAGCAATGGGAATGACAGTATGAATTTTGTTGGTAAAGCCTTTGATGAGCTCAGCACAGGACAAACCTTTGGCCAAAGCCTCACCATTAACCAAGCACACATCAGTCAAGCTTGTGGCATGTTTGGCGACTTTAACCCACTGCACAGTGATGCTCAGTTTTGTGCCAAAAGCCGTTTTGGCCAACCTATTTTACATGGACCAATGACAAGTGCTTACATGTCTGCCTCTATTGGCATGTTCTTTTATGGCACTGCAATTGCCTACTTAGAACATAACTGCGAATTTTTAGCTCCTGTTTTTGCCAATGACACCTTAAGCGTTACATGGACTATTTCAAAACTACTGGCTAAAGCCAAAATTAATGGCGGAATTGCCGTATTAGTGGGTCAGTGCTGCAATCAAAAAGGCGAGATGGTCGCCAAAGCGACAGGAAAGATTATGTTATTAAACCGTGAAGCCTGTGTATAAATAAAAATATTTATCAATATAAACAGAGAAGCTAAAGCTCCTCTGTTTATTTAAGGTTCTTGCGAAATTTGTTTGCGTAATCTTTGGTATTCATCATATGGAAGATCTTTTCTATTAGATAACTCTTCTAAACGCTGCTCTTTACTAGGTTTATGCTGATTTATATCGGCTGGTTGATTTGCTACAGGTACAGATTTAATTGCCATAGGTGCAGCAACATGCACATTAACAAAAAGTTGGTTAACTAATTCGCGTAGTTTATTTTCTGCATCAACAAATTTATCTAAACGTCCTGCACCACGACGAGAGTCATAAGTTGCATCACCAATCAAAGTACCATTACGGTAAACTTTCAATTCTGCAAACGATAAATATAGTGCTACGTCCCAACTCCAGCGCGCATAATAGGTAGTTAGCAATGGGCAGCTTGAATAACGAGTACCACTGGGTACCACTTGTACATAAAAACCTTTTTCGCTGAGTGCTCTTTTATAAGCATTGCCAAACTCTTGGCGCACACTTGAGTCCTCAACAAAACAAATACTGTCATAACCTGCCGCATCAACTGAGTTTACGGATTGTTTAATATTGCATCCTGTTAGCATTAAAACACTAATAATTGTAATTATTTTGATCTTTAACATTGAGTTTATTCTCTATTTGTTTAAATTACGTACGTCGAAATACTAAATTTTTTAATAAAAAAATCTAGCAAGGATGAATAATGTTTAAATCTGCCACATTAAGCCTAATTATTAGTGCCTGTATTTTTATTCCATCAAACACAATAGCTGCGCCTGAAAAACCTATTTGTTTTTTAAAGTCCACGCCACCAGTGGACATAAAATATAAACCAGTACGTAAAGTTAAAGCAGGTAAAGGCACTTATGGCGCTAATGACCAAGCATTACCTGCATTAGCTAAACGAGCACGCAAACTAGGTGCCGATGCGGTTATCAACTACCAATCAGGGCAACGTTTTGGTTTTTGGCCGTGGCGTGTTGTGCGTCCAGTAGCATGGGGGCTAGCGGTAAAATGGGAAAATCCGCAAACCGTTAACTGTGCAGCCTTAGGTGGCGTTGAATACTAATATAAAACCACAACTAGTAAACTTATAATATTTTTTAAGTTTACTAGTTAAGGGTTTTTATCTAGGCTTACAGATATTATTTTCTGTTGAATAACTGGAGCTAGCCTGTGAGCCGTAATCAAGACTGGATGGAGCGTGATGTCAATGTGCTATGGCATCCTTGTACGCAAATGAAAGATCATGAGCACATTCCAGTTATTCCTATTAAAAAAGCTCAAGGTATTTGGCTGGAAGATTTTGATGGCAAACGCTATTTAGACGGGGTTAGCTCGTGGTGGACGAATATTTTTGGGCACTGCAACCCACGCATTAACCAGCGCATTAAAGATCAAGTCGATCAGTTAGAGCACCTTATGCTCGCAGGTTTTACTCACCAACCTGTTATTGAATTATCAGAACGCTTAGTCAGTATTGCACCTGAAGGTTTAGAGCGTGTGTTCTATGCCGATAATGGCTCTTCTAGCATTGAAGTTGCTCTAAAAATGAGCTTTCACTACTGGCTCAACAGTGGTCGGCCTGAGAAAAAACGCTTTGCAACTATTACTAATGGTTATCACGGAGAAACTGTCGCTACCATGTCAGTAGGTGATGTGGCCGTTTTTACTGAAACCTACAAAGCCATGCTATTTGATTGCATAAAAGTACCTAGCCCAGATTGCTATCACCGTGAACGGGGTGTTAGTTGGGAAGAGCACTCACGCCTGATGTTTGAACACATGTGCAGTACATTGGAGCAACATCAGCATGAATTAGCGGCTGTTATTCTGGAACCCTTGGTGCAAGGCGCTGGCGGTATGCGTATGTATCATCCAATTTATCTGCGCTTATTACGCGAAGCCTGTGACCATTATGGCGTGCACTTAATTGTTGACGAGATTGCCATGGGCTTTGGCCGAACGGGTACCATGTTTGCCTGTGAACAAGCCAAGATTAGCCCAGATTTTTTAGTGCTATCTAAAGCCTTAACAGGCGGCTATTTACCAATGGCAGCGGTGCTCACAACCAATGCTATTTATCAGGCATTTTATGCTGAATACGATCAGCTAAAAGCGTTTTGGCATTCACACACCTACACCGGCAACCCTTTAGCCTGCGCTGCGGCTTTAGCGACTTTAGATATTTTTCAGCACGACAATATTATTGAAAAAAACCAAGTCTTAGCCGCGCATATGCAACAAGCCACTGCACATTTGGCAGATCATCCGCATGTCGCTGAGGTACGCCAAACAGGCATGGTGCTGGCCATAGAGATGGTCAAAAATAAAGCCAACAAAACGCCTTTTGCTTGGCAAGAGCGCCGTGGCATGAAGGTATATCAATACGCAATGGAGAAAGGCGCTTTACTACGCCCATTAGGCAATGTGGTTTACTTCCTTCCCCCTTACATTATTACGCCAGAACAAATTAACTGGCTGAGCCAAATAGCCAGTGAAGGCATTGATTACGCTGTCCGTGATTAACACTAGACGTAAAACACAAAACCACGCACCATTAGCGTGGTTTTTTCTTGTGGTTGGCAACTTTTATGCGCTTATCTCGTTTTTTTGTAGACACACCATTATCACTTGGCTCGCACCAACTTCCAGAAGCACAAGCTCATTACTTAGGGCGCGTGCTAAGAATGGCTGTTGGCGAACAGATACAACTCTTTGATGGTAGTGGCCGTGAATTTATGGCGACACTCACTGAAATCAGCAAAAAAATGGTTGTGGTAGAGATTACAAACGAAGACGCAGGGCAGCCTGACTCCCCTTTACATATTCACCTAGGTCAAGGGCTATCGCGCGGTGAGCGTATGGATTGGGCTATCCAAAAGGCTACAGAGTTAGGTGTTAATGAAATCACGCCATTATTTACTGAACGCTGTGAAGTACGCCTCAACGATGAGCGTGCTGAAAAACGCCTAGCACACTGGCAACAAGTGGCTATTAGTGCTTGTGAGCAGTGTGGGCGCTCCAGTATTCCAAAGATTCACCCACCACAATTACTCAATGACTGGCTGCAACAGACTCAAGCTGATTTAAAGCTTATTTTACATCCAGTCGCTGAACCCCTAACCAGCCATAACAAGCCACAACGCCTAGCTTTTGTTATAGGCCCAGAAGGTGGACTGACTGATAACGAAATAGCTCAAGCACAAGTTAATCAGTTTCAATCTGCCCGCCTAGGTCCTCGCGTACTGCGTACTGAAACCGCACCTGTTGTCGCTATTACTGTGGCTCAGCAGCTGTGGGGCGATTTTTAGCCATTGGCTGCCCGCAAAATAGTTTTGCTAGCAACCAATATACTATTAAGATCACTACACACAGGCCTATTAGCGGGTAAGCCCCTAATATGTTAAAGGTAATCAACAACAAATGAAGGAAAGAATTCCATAGATGACATTGTTCTATGCACATTGAATCAGCATGCGTAGAAAATTAAAAACTATTGTACCAATGATACAACTGCGGCATTTAACGGCATAGCTAATTTATTTTTAATGAATTTATCATTACTTAAAATATCATCTAACCTTAATTTTTCAACTATAAGTTTATTTATTATTTCAATAATTAAAACCCAATTACAAATACAAGAGATAATACAGTCATCTTTACAAAAAATTTAAGTCTATACCTTTCATAATCCTTTATGCCTTTTACGGGTTTAGCATCCTTTTGCAGTGACATTCTATTTTTTTGAAAATTATTTCCTGCGCGCAAAAGTCGCGTTTGTATCAATGCTTTTTTTTGCGTTCTGCATGATAATGTGCCTCATCAACTTTTTGTGAGGGCCTTGTCACATGCAGTCTGCTTCTACGTCAGCAATAGCGCAACAAAAAAAATATAACCTAGGCACTGTACTCGCCTGTGTTGCTGCTATTTTATTGATTATTTACTCAATTACCTCAAGCTTGATCGAATTTAGTAATACTGTAAATCCTAATAATCCCTCGGCAAATTCCAGTGAATATGTCTGGCTACTGCTGTATATCATTACCTTTATGTTGCTGACTTTAGGCTGTGTTATCGGTACGGCATTAAAGAGTCGTGTTGCCTCAATTTTGTTATTTATCGCCATTGCAGGGCACTTGGCTTATAACATCTATATGAATAATGGTGTGGTCAGCTTTGTTCTAGACGGTGTAGTTCTTGCGCTTTGTGCTTATGGTGTATTTAGCATGTTTAAATGGCATCAACTAAAGCAGCAAGCTGTTTAAATAATTTAGCCTAGAATACTTCTGTTCTAGGCTAGCCCTTTTCTATACTGACTGCTTTCTAGCCGGCCAACCGCCCATACCTAGAACAAAAGAATTTCGATATTTGTACAAGGTTATTTTAAGCTCAATGCTAACAAACATAGCATTAAGGCGCTTTTGTACTGTATTTTAAATAGGGTATCTCTTGACTCTTTATGAATAGGTTGGCTATGACTGAGAAAAACCCTCTTTCTTTGGCACTCATGCAAGCGCTGCAAGATCCTGATAGCCGAGCGCATTTCTATCGAGTGTTCTGCGAATCAACCATTTACTTTATCCAAAATAACGCCGAGAAATCTGAACATACTAGTGCACAAATACTTGAAGCTAATTCAAAAGTAAGTATTCGCAGCTTTAGCTTAGAAGGGCAAACCTATCTACCAATTTTTAGCTCATTAACTCATTTGCAGCAGGCGCTTACAGAGCCAGCAAGCTATATGGCAATGAATGCAATGGAATTTATGCGTTTAACCCAAGGGGCATTTTTATTTTTAGATTATGCCACCCCTTATGCTAAGCCATTCTCAAATATCGAAGTGGCTGCTATTTTAGATGGCTCTATATTTTCCTCACTTAGCTCAACAACGACCAGCGAAAGTAGCGAAATTTTATTAGGCGTCGCTGAAAATTATCCGCACGCTCTAGTCGATGCGCTTAAGCATTATTTAAAAGACTACCCGCAAATTAGCCGTGCTTGGATAGCGCATTTTTATAATCCAAAAGATGAATTACCACCGCACACGTTACTGGCGCTGGAAAGTGTTGAAGGCTTAGATAAGGTGCTTGAGAATATTGCTTCTGTATTAGATCAAGTTGAAATTCCCGAACCACCGCTAGATATTGTGCAGATCAATTCCAGCCAAGGCATAGGCCATTATTTTTTGCACGAAAGCCAACCTTTTTATCAAGTAGTAAAACACTAAAGGTTGCTATGGTTGACACAGCAGACTAGCCTTATGACGCAAACCGTTACGTGATTAAACCAATGAGCGCACAAAAACCATTACCGAAAAATCTTACTGTTGGGCAAGTTGCTAAGCGCAGCGGAGTAGCTGTATCTACTTTGCACTATTACGAGTCTGTAGGTTTGATTAAAAGCTGGCGTACTTCGGGTAATCAGCGGCGTTACTCACGTGATGTGCTGCGCTTAATTGCCATTATTAAAGTAGCGCAGCGTACAGGTATTGCTTTAGAGGATATTAAAGAAGCTTTACAAAGCCTGCCTAATCTTGAACATATTACCGCAGAAGATTGGCGCGCCTTATCTGCACGCTGGAAACAAGCCTTAAATAATCGGATTCATGATCTTATGATTTTACGCGACGAGTTAGATCAATGTATTGGCTGCGGCTGCCTTTCCCTTGATAGTTGCCCGCTGCGCAACCCAAACGATGAATACGGGTCGAAACACAGCGGGTCTTACAAATTTATTCTTGATTAATGCGTGGCTAATCCTAAATCCTCTAAGTCTTTTTCACGTTGACTACGATGAGTAGGACGGTGATCACGTGCAATCAAGGTATAAATGCTTGGCAATACAAATAAAGTAAATAGGGTGCCAATTAACAAGCCCATTACCACGACTATACCAATAGCAAAGCGACTTGCCGCGCCAGCACCTGTTGAAAAGAGCAGTGGCACCAGACCTGCCACCATAGCTGCGGTGGTCATCAGAATGGGACGCATACGCACCATTGCTGATTTTAAAATAGCATCCCGCGGTGCAAGGTTCTCGTTTTGCTGTATTTCATTAGCAAAAGCTACCATGAGAATACCGTGTTTAGAGATCAAACCAATCAGCGTAACCAAGCCAATCTGAGTGTAGATATTGAGCGTGGTATAGCCCAAATACAGCGGTATCAATGCACCACTTAACGCTAAAGGCACTGTGACTAAAATCACCAATGGATCACGGAATGACTCATACTGCGCAGCTAATACAAGGAAAATGACTGCCAGCGCAAACATGAAGGATACCGTTAAACGATTACCTTCATGTACATATTGTCGGCTATCTGACTGCCAATCAATACTGGCGCCCAAAGGTATTTCTTGGGCTTTCAGAAAATCCACTGCCTGCCCCATGGTAACGCCTGGTGCTAATACGCCAGAGAGCGTAACTGCGTTCATTTGGTTAAATTGTGGTAACTGGTTGGCCTGTGGTGTTTCCTCAAAGCTCACTACAGTAGACAATGGCAATAACTCACCCGATGCCGAACGAATATGGAATTGTCCCAAACTTTCAGCCGTGAGACGTTTATTTTGGGGTACTTGCGTAATCACATCATAAGCACGGTCATACCAGTTAAAACGATTGATGTAATTCTCTCCGACTAGGACTTCCAAAGTCCGCGCAATACTTTGCATGCTAATGCCAAGATCACCCGCTTTGTCTTTATCAATCACAATACGCGCTGAGGGGTTATCGAATGCAAGGTTAGTATCTACGAATACAAATAAACCACTCCCCCATGCCGCACCTTTAATTTTCTCCATTGCTTCATACAAGGTTGAAAAATCATCTGAAGAACGCAGCACCATTTGTACTGGGAAACCGCCGCTGCCTGCAGGTAACGGAGCTGCTTCAAATGCAGTAGCATAGGAGCCTGTAATGCTGGCGCCTCTTGCATTAAGCTCACTCATAACTTGCCCAGCTGAGCGCTCACGTTCTTTCCAATCTTTTAATAAGATGCCGCCAAATGCATTGTTGGTACCGTCGGTGCCATTGGTAAACCAGCTGGTTCTAAATTCTGGCTGTGCTTGGAAGAACTCAGTGACCTGTGCAGTATCTCTGGCGGTGTAATCGAGGTTGGCATATTGTGGTGCCTTTACCATCACAAACACATAGCCGCGATCCTCTGTAGGTGCCAATTCACGCTTGGCACCATTAAAGAACAAAACAATAGCGCCTAAAACAGCAATACCGAGCACCACTATAATCAACGGGTTGTGCAAAATACCTGATAACACCTGCACATAGCCATTATTGATCTTGCTCATCAGCAACTCAACATAGTGTGATAAGCGTCCTTCACCGACTTTGTCATTTAGCAACAAAGAACTCATCATCGGTGACAAGGTAAGGGCAACTACTCCAGAAACCACCACAGAACAGGCTAGCGCAAAGGCAAACTCTTTGAATAATGCCCCTGTTAACCCGCCCATCATGCCAATAGGTGCATAGACTGCAGCAAGCGTAATAGTCATTGCAATAACAGGGCCAACAATCTCTCTGGCACCTACAATAGACGCCTTTACTGGCGATAAGCCTTCCTCTATATGGCGATGAATATTCTCAACCACCACAATGGCATCATCCACTACCAAACCAATGGCCAAGACCATAGCCAATAAGGTGAGTAAGTTAAGAGAAAAGCCCATCAGCCACATTAATGCGGCTGCTCCTATCAGTGAAAGTGGAATGGTAACTATAGGAATAATAACGGCACGAAATGAGCCTAAAAATAAGAAAATAACGACAACAACAATAATAACGGCTTCAATTAGGGTAGCGCTTACCTCATCAATAGCGGCATTCACAAAGTGCGCTACATTGAACTGATCAACAACAGTCACACCTGCAGGTGCAAGGCGTTGTAGATCAGGAATAAGCTTGGTAACAGCATCAACAATTTCTAATGGGTTCCCATCAGGCGTAGGTGAAATACCAATAATGACAGATTGCTTATCATCCGTTGTAGCACTGGAGTTATAGTTTTGGCTGCCAATTTCAACGGTTGCAATGTCTTCTAAGCGTACTAAACCGCTGTCATCTTGACGAATCACCACTCGGCGAAAATCTTGCAAACTGCGTAAATCGGTATTGGCTGTTAAGCTAACACTGATCTCTTGGCCCTTAACTTTACCAGGCGCTGCTTGCACGTTGTTATTGCGCAGAGCGTTTGAAATATCCTCTGCGGTTAACCCACGTGCACTCATCTGTTCTGGGTTAACCCAAATACGCAATGCTAAATTCTGTCCACCATAGGTATCAACAGAGGCAACACCAGGAATAGAAGTTACCAAAGGTTGAGCTACACGGCTGATAAAATCCGTTAATTGATGTGAGCCTAAATCATCACTCACAAAGGCAACGTACTGAATGGCTGAAGATCCATCAGTAATTTTACTAATAACAGGATCATACACCCCTGTTGGCAGCTTATATTTTACTTCTTGCACCTTGGCTAAAACTTCAGTCATCGCACGGTCGGCATCGGCGTTTAATACCAGTTTTGCCTTAATTGTGCTTTGCCCTTGGGTAGAAGTTGAGCTGATGTATTCAATGCCTGCAGCAGTAGCAATAGACTGCGCAATTGGCGTTGTCACAAAGCCTTGCATAACATCTTGGGTTGCACCAGGAAATGAGGTGTTGATAACGATAGTGGCGCTTTCCATTTTTGGATATTCACGCAACTGCAACGCATTTAAGGCGACGCTGCCTATCATTAAAATCAGCACGCTAACCACCACAGACAACACAGGCCTGCGGATAAATAAGTCAGTAAAATGCATAAGTATTACTCCGCAGTAACGGCTACATGTTCTGTTACTTCAACAACAGCCCCAGGTTGCACGCGTAATTGCCCTTTAGTAATAACGACATCACCTGCTTGCAGTCCTTTTTCAATGACGACTTTATCGCCCATGCGACGACCTACTGTCACCTGCACAGACTCAGCAGTGCCTTGTTGTATCGCTTGCTCACCTCGAATAACTAAAACGCTGTCGCCAAATGCAGACAGCTGTACAGCTGTAGCAGGAATGAGCAGCACATCTTGTTGATCTGGCATAGCTAAGGCAACCTCGACAAAGATGCCTGGCCTTAACATTAATGCCTTGTTCTCAAGCACAGCTTGCACTTTTAGATTACGTGTTGAAGCATCAACCCAAGGCTCAACGGCGCTGACGGTGGCATAAAAGGTTTGGTCTGGATATGCATCACTTTTGAGCGCTACTGATGCACCAATTTTTGCTTGCTGCAGCGCTTGCTGTGGTAACGAGAAATTGACATACAGCCTAGATAAATCTGTAAGGCTAATAACTTCTTGCCCCGGCGTTAGGTATTCCCCCAAGTTGGCTTGACGAACACCTAATACACCACTGAAAGGTGCACGAATTTGCTTTTGTAATAAACGGGCCTGTGCTTGCTGTACACGCGCCTTTGCCTGGGTCACTTCGGCACTGCGCTGATCAAGTGTTTCTTTAGCCAAAGCACCAATAGGTGCTAGCTCACGCCCGCGTTTAAGATGGGCTTGTGCTAGATTCAGTGCGGCATTGGCTTGCGCCAAATCAGCTTGCTCCGGCGCATCAAATAACTGCACTAACAAATCACCTTGCTGTACCTGTGCGCCAGACTCAAATGCCAACTGTACAATACGTCCTTCCACTTCAGGTGCTAGCTGCACTTGCTGTACAGCTGTGAGCGAACCAATTGCTTGTAAACTTTGCCCTAAACTGTGCTTTTGCACCTGAGTTGCCGCTACCTGTACGGGAGCACTACCCCAGCCTGCTGCATCTCCTTGCTTAACTTGACGCCATACAATTAAAACCGTTGCCACAACGGCAAGTACTGCAATAGTTCCAATAAGTATTAGAACCTTACGTCCTTTCGTTGGAGTAACGCCTGAAGAAATCGATAAATTTGCCATAGCAGCGCTCTCAATAATTCATGATGGCGCTATGCTACAACCTAAAGTTAACTTGAGGTAAAGCCTTAAAGTGTAAATATTTTACTAAATTTGAAAAGCTGAATTAATCATGTACAGCTCGCTAGTTTTTTTATTTTGGCTGTATCTGAGCTTAACCATGCTGGCATCTTTCTAGCCTAGTGCATGCTGCATCACTATAGTTTCCCTCCCATTATTCTGTACTTTTAGCACGCGGTTCAAAGCGTTCAACAGGTTTATTCATCAGGGGAATATTCGTTATGCTGTTCTTGCCTTACGTGTCTTTCAGCCAATTTGTAGTGTATTTCGCCGTATTGTTAGTGCTAGGCGGCCTCTTTTTTGTGCTAATAAACACATCGCTAATTAATGCTTTTAACTTAAATATCCCGTCTAAAAATAAGTACCGCTTATCTACGGACATAGTGCTCATAGCGCTGGCAATTTATCCAATTATTTTCTTATTACGTGCTTATTTTTCTACTATGTGGCTGTATTTCACCCAAGAAAGCAATGATGTATCATTAATTTTTCAATACGTAATTATTCCTCCGGCTTTCTTATTCTGTATTCTGATAGCTTCTTTTTTTAGTTATTTAAAAAAGCTACAACGCACTCAAAATAGAATCAAAATTACTTTAAATCTCACTTTAGCCAGCACATTAATTTGGGTAGCTATAACTGCATTATGTGAAACTATTTTTTACCTTATGTGAGTATTTATCTAAGAAACTGTACATGGGTCGCTATATATTTATAATAATTATATTTTTTCAGTTTATCACTAGCATCAGTGAGGGATGTAAGCATCTTCTCACTCTCTTGGTAACCTTCATACCCAGATATCTATTAAAAACAATTAAAAACTTACTATCATACCGACCAAATTAGCAGCACTCTCCCTCAATTCATTTCTAATTAGCCATATATACCTTGTACGTCACCTAAAATCTCTTGTAAAACCTGTATACTTATAAACTAACAGACTGATTATTTATCAAATAAATAATGATATTAAATGGTATTCATCTATTTTAATGTATCTATTTTCACTGAGCTAACCACCGCCGAGCTGATCAAAGCATTTTTTACTTAATAGTCACTTTCTGTAAAGCATCTATTAGTAATTGTTCAGTAAACTCATGAAAAGGTTGCTCTACTACCACCCAAAGCATTTGCGGCTCTTCAATTAATGAGCACTTAGCGACTGCCGCTGAGCGCAAACGTAGCAGGCAACCTAAGTGTTCATTGCAGCAATAAAAATCGATCTCTGTGCCTTCTTGAAAATGCTCAGGAATGCAATGCACATCAAGAATATCCCAGCCCGCTAAATGTCGATCAGCAAAACCTTGCAAGGCAATGCGTGAGCGCACATTATCGCGCCATTGGGCCGATGTAGCACTCATGTAAATTTTGACCAATCAATTTTGTCATAATTAGCATACACACGGCGTAGCTCATCACGTACTTCCATTAAAGCAAAACCTAATAAGTTATCTCCTTGCCATGTTCTAGGATTGAGTATTTTTTCATTATCCTGTGCTAAACCAACACCCCAAATACGATCAAGTAGGCTAGCTTCAACCAATATTTTGTCGCCTGTTGCCAGTAGAAACGCCATCATCTGTGGGTTTTGTGAAAACTTGTGGTAATTGCCTTCTAAAATCAGTGTTGCCTTTGTTTCATCCCACACCGTTTGATCAAAATTTTGTACTTTTTGCCCAAAGGCCTTCATGGCTTTAGGCGCAGTGGCTTGCATGATTTTTTGACGCATTGTTTCATCGTCAAATAAACGTGCTTTTTCAGCCATCATGTACTGTTCAGCACAGGAATACTGATCCGCATCAACTGAGAAAACAGAAGGCTGCCACTGACCTAGACAAGCTTTATTCACCACATAAGGTTCTGGTTTCCAAAAACAGATCAAATCTTCTTCGGTAAAGACCTTGCCTTGTTTAATCAATTGCGAACGGTTGTATTTAAGCACTCCACCTTTTTGCCAAGTCAGGTAGCCATGCACATTATCTGGATCAACCCATTCTTCATCTTCAGCTTTTTCATCCTCAGCATAATAACCCGCCCACATAGCTGGTTCAGGGAACACTATTTGATACTGTTGTTGATCCTCTTTGCTAAGAGACATGTACCAATCACCCCACTGATAGCGGTAATCTTCACCGTACCCCATGCGCCAGCCGATAGAGAAACGGGATAGTCCTGGTAAACGTAGCCACAACGGCGGCATTGGATTGTCAATTGTAAAAGTTTTCTTGCTCATCTTACTTCTCTGGCTCAAGCTCATAATCAATATGATAGCTACGTTCATCACCTTGCAGATATGTTTGCGTGCCAACAAATACTGTTGTGTTCAAACCATTGCTTACCCTTTGCGCTAAGGCTAAAACCGCTGCGGTATCCATTGTTGGGCTGGTAAAATTAACCACCAGCGGCTCTTCATAGCAGCCGCCATCACCTTCTACAAACTGATGCGGACGATTAATGTTCAACCAAGGAATCTCAGGTGTTCCTTGATCATCTGTTAGCCATTCCCAATAATTTTCACAATCCCACTCGAGATGGTGTTCAGGGAAATATTTAGCAAAGGCAGGCTGTAAATCCCTCAATTCTTGTTCAATAAATAGCCAAAAGTAATAATTTTTTTGTTCTGTCATGGGAAAACTTGCTCCTTGCATTTTTTCACTTTATAAAAGCAGGTCGTCTATTTAGATGAAGACAAACCTGTATTAAAACCTGTGGAGGTAAATTTTGTCATATCAACTTGAAGTTATTCGCCCTGAATATGATGCCGAGATTTGCCAAATTATTAAACGCGTTGGCGAAGAGTACGGTGCCGTAGGGGAAGGTTTCGGCCCTGGTGACGCTGAAGTATCGCACATGAGCCAACATTATACGGCAAACACTAAAAGCCTCTATTTGGTGGCTAAAATAGGTAATAAAATCGTAGGAGGTTGCGGTCTAGCCGCCTTTAACAATAGCACTACTACCTGCGAATTACGTAAGCTTTTTTTACTCGAAGAAAGCCGTGGGCTTGGTTTAGGCAAAACCCTAACCGAAGCCTGTTTAACATTTGCTAGAGAGCAGGGTTACCAACGCTGTTATTTAGATACGCTGTCGAACATGATAGCCGCTATTAAGCTCTATGAAAAGCTGGGGTTTGAGCACCTATCTGCACCTTTAGAAGGTACACCGCACGGCAAATGCGATGTATGGATGCTAAAGCAACTTTAACAGCCTTATGATGCTGCTTAGTCTAAGCTTACCACTAAGCAGCACTATACATACTAGCTCATAATATAGAGGGTGTGTATAACCTATTTATGTTGCATCTAGGCTAAAAACTACGCTTTATAATGGCTTTATCAACACGCAAGCAAAGGTGTATAAGAGCTAAAGCTAGGGCTGACTCAGGTAGCAATTATTAAACTTTGTGACAAATGTAGCGCTAAATTTAGCTAAATCTTGTTTCTTGCTATTTCTTCATACAGGTATTCCACGTAATTTATTGATAGCATTTTGCAATCAATCACAAATGGAATTCACCATGCTAAAACAGCTTACATCAATACTACTCATTGGATGGTTACTTGCAGGTTGCGCCAGCCAACAAACGCAGTTAAATACTTCAACAAAAACACTAGAAAGGCCAGCTCAGGGGCAAGTTTTAGTGCATTTTATTCGTGCCAATGATTTCTCTAATAAAACAGCAGCTATCTACAACCGTGAAAACTATCTAGTCTCCCTAAATAAAGGCGAGCATTTTACTTACGCCACTACGCCAGGCCGTCATGTATTTATGGTGACAGGTGGAACCCCTGATGTAATGACGGCCAGCTTAGAAGCCAATAAAGTTTATTTTGTGCATGTCAAACCTACATTAGGTGCTTTAAAAGTTAATTTTGACTTTAAGCCTTACACTGTGATTGATCCGAAAAAGAAAGCACAAGCACAACTATGGATGCAAGAAACCAATGCTGTAACTGTATCTGCAGAAGGCAAAGCTTGGGCAGCGCAACATGCCGCACAAGCCAAAGCAGCTTTTGACGAAACTTATAGTGATTTTTTAAAGCGCAAATCTGAAGATCGTACCCATATTTATAAAGAAGATGGATTATAGTTCAGTCAAAACCGTCAGCCTCCTGACGGTTTTTTATGTGATAGATTACCTATTTGTATAATTTATACCTAACTTTAGTTATACCTATTTTAACCTTATAAAAAATACTGGTATAAGCTAGTAGGCATAATTCATTTATAGGTTACGCCTAAGGCTATGAATAAACGCCAACAGCTTATCGATAGCGCTTTCAAGCTTTTTTACCAAAACAGCGTTAATGCGGTAGGTATTAATCTCATACTAAAATCCTGTGGTATTGCTAAAAAAACCCTGTATAGCTACTTTCCCAGTAAAGATGATCTGGTTTTAGCCACCATTAACGATTACAGCGCCCATTTTCTTGATTGGTTTAATGCACACTTATCCAGCGCCCTGCCTGGTAAACGCGCTATTTTTGAAACATTTAATGCACTAGATCGATGGATAAATAATCAAGAACCTGAACTACCTGCTTTTCATGGTTGCTATATTGTAAAAATCGCAACTGAGTTTACGGATCCTACCCATTTCACTCAGAGTGCCTGCCAGCAGCATTTTGCACGCTTGAGTTATTTGATAAAGCAACAGCTTGATCTGGCTAAGGTGAAAGAAAGCAAACAAGATCAACTTACTGAGTCATTAACTCTATTACTATTAGGTGCTATTACTCAGTCAAGTTTGCTGCAGCAAAAAAATTCAGCTTTAACTGCACAACAAATGGCTTTTAAACTACTTAAAAAATTCAAAGAATAAGGATCTCTTCATGCTTAAAGCTTTACAGTGGGTACTAGGATGTATCGCGACCTGCTTACTTGGTATAAGTATTTTTAGCAGCATTGGTTTATTTCAAGGTGCACCTAAAGACTATAAAGACTCAGATATTGCTACTTTTAAAGATAAAGTCGCTAGCAGTGGTGCTAAGCAACAGCAATTAATGGATGCCTTTCACAAGCTATACGACAACCTTGAGAAAAATAATGAAACTTTTTATGATCTAAACTTAACCCAAGAAGATCTGGCAAAGCTACTAAACTCAAGCCTAGATGGCTTACCAGTAGAGAAAAAAATTGAATTAATTGAAAAAATTCAAGCCAATCTACCTAATGTGGATACTAAAGATATTGGCACCTATATTGTCTGGTTTACTCAGCAAGAAAAATATAACTACGCTCAAGACAATGCGCCTACAAAAGATTTAATGACGAGCCTTGGACAATATAGCTTAGCCTTATTTTTTGGCAGCCTAGTGATGTTTTTATTAGTGGTATTATTAACACTTATTGCAGAGTACCGTAAAACAGCACTCTTGCTGGCTACCCAAGCTGAATTACTACAAAAACTAGATGCAAATACCAGAGCAACTGCGTTGCTATTAAAACAACGCAGTCAAACCAATAATAGCTAAGCTAAGGCGCGTTAAGCGCCTTTTGCTATTAGATCATTGGGTTTTTGTTTCCAATTCCATACCACAATTACTGCCACAATACAGATACCTGCAATGTCCGTTATTGTTTCAGGAACAATTAGCATAAAGGCGCCAGCGGCTAAAATCAGGCGCTGTATCCAATTTAAGCTGCTCTTGAAATAACCCTCTACGGCTGAACCCAAGGCAATAATACCGATAATAGCCGTAATGGTTACAGAAGCTATTACCCATAAGCTTGGCAATGGAAACTCTTTAGCCGTCATCACTAAGCCCGTTGTATCTATCATTAACATGGCAGGGTTGTAGACAAACATGAAAGGTACAATAAAACCTGCTAACGCCAGCTTTAATGAGTAGAAGCCTGTTTTCATTGGGTCACCACCTGCAATACCTGCTCCGGCAAATGATGCCAAGGCTACTGGCGGTGTAATGTTGGCAAACAAACCAAAATAGAACACAAACATATGTGCTACTAAAATTGGAATATCGAAGTTGGCTAAAGCTGGGGCAGCCATGGTTGCCGTGATGATATACGCTGGAATTGATGGCAATCCCATACCTAGCAGCATAGACGCCAACATGGTAAAGAACAGCGTTAAGAACAATGAACCCGCGCCAATACTCATAATGGATGAGGTCATTACACTACCAAAGCTAGTTAAACTGACCACACCAATAATAATGCCTACTACAGCACAAGCAGACATCACAGATAGCGATTGACGCGCTCCATCTGCTAACGCATCAAAAATATCTTTAATCGACATCCGTGTTGATTTACGCAAGCTACTGATAATAATAGTAATAATAATGGTGTAAAAAGCAGAGTAACTAACGGGTACATTATTAAACAATAAGACGACTAAACCAATAATGGGAATTAACAGATGCCCACGTTCACGTAGTACTTCTTTTACGCGTGGCAAGTCCGCTTTTGGAATACCTTTTAAATTATCACGACCAGCTCGGAAGTGAACCTGAGCAATAACACCAAGGTAATAAAGCAAGGCTGGTAATAAGGCTGCCAAGGCAATAGTGCCATAACTTACGCCTGTGGTTTCCGCCATAATAAAAGCGCTTGCGCCCATAATAGGAGGCAATATTTGCCCACCCACAGAAGCACTGGCCTCTACAGCACCAGCAAAATTTTTGTCATAGCCAATTTTTTTCATTAGTGGAATGGTAAATGCACCTGTACCCACCACGTTGGCTACCGCCGTACCATTAATGCTCCCCATAAAACCACTAGAAATAACCGCTACTTTAGCTGGGCCACCTTGTTTATGCCCCGCCAAAGCCAGTGCTAAGTCATTAAATAGCTGCCCCATTCCTGATTTAGCGAGAAACGCGCCAAATAGGATAAAGAGAAAAATAAAAGTAACCGATGCACCAATAGCAGTAGAGAAAATGCCCTCTGTTTTCAAATACATTTGCCCAAAAATATCACCCAAATCAAAAGGGCGCGTTAGCAAACGATCAGGCATAAAATCAAAACTACTGATAAATGGATACGCCAAGAATATTAAGGCTAAACAAGGTAAGCCCCAACCCATAATACGCCGCGCTGATTCAAATACGAGCACTACCGTGAGTATTGAAAAAGCAATATCCATGGTATTTGGAATGCCGCCACGGGTGGTCATAATGTCTTGGTATTCAACAAATAAATAAATACCAGAGGCGGCACTTCCTGCAAACAATAACCAATCTAGCCATGAGGCTCGGCCACGATTTGATTTCCCACGAGCAGGATAGAGCAAGAAGATTAAGCATAAACCAATACTAACGTGAGCACTGCGCTGCAATAACTCAGGCATTGGCCAATAGGTAATATAGAGGTGGAATAATGAATAGGCCACCGCCAAGGCGAACACAAAATAACGCAAACGCACATCAGAGAAACTACGCAGTACAGAAGCTTTATCGTATTTCTCAAGAATTTGCTCTTGTTTGGCACCATCAATAGGTGTTTCAAGGCTATTTGAAGTAGTCATCACAGGATTCCTGCGTAAAGTATTGCCAACGAGGTAGTTTCACTACCTTAATATTCACTTCTGAGTAGTCAGTTAGCTGCTGATAAAGCGGCCATATTCCTTTATTACTCAGTACGCTTGATTGCACATTATTCGAAACAATCCAATTTAGCTGCGGCAATTTACGCATTACTTGATAATGTATCCAGCCATCCTGGCTTGGTAAAACAGTCCCCATACTAGGCGTACCTGCACCAAAGGTTTTGAAAGCTGTATCCGTCAATACAAGTTGGTTGTTTTGCTGCTGATAGTGCTCTCGCCATGCTTCTTTTTCCACTGAATGTATCCATTGCAAGGTAAAGTCTTGTTGTGACAAATAACAGAGGCTTGAAACAGAACGAAATTCGAACACAGATTGTGTAGATAATGCATAACTAAGGCTAAGCACAATAAGTGCACTTAGCCCTAGCAAAAAATACCTATTTACCGGCTTGCTCGGCATAGAACTTCTGCGCACCTGGATGCAAAGGCGCAACTAAACCTTTTTGTGCGTGTTCAAGCGATACATCATTCATTGCTTGATGCGAAGTACGTAGCGATTGCAAGTTATCAAAGAACGTTTTAGTGAGTTTATAACCATCGGCTTCGCTTAAATCAGAGCGAATTACTAAAGCGTTCATGATAGCTGCGGTAGGCACAGCTTCTGCATTGCCATAGGTATTTGCTGGAATTTCCATGGAGATAAAGTAGCTTTGATCTTTCGCGATTTGAGCAATGTTCTCAGGCAAAATAGACACGAGCTGCAAGTCAAAGCCTTGTTCTAACTCCATTAACGAAGCGTTTGGTAAACCACTGGTGAGGAAGGCTGCATCTAACTTGCCGCCTTTTAAAGCGTCAGCGGCTTCTGCATAGCCTAAGTAATCAACTTTGATATCTTTGTAACTAATGCCATGGCCTTGTAATAGGTTGCGCGCATTAACTTCTACACCTGAGTTTTGTGCGCCTACTGCTACGCGTTTACCACGAAGGTCAGCTAAGGTTTTAATGCCTGAGCGTTTAGAAGTCACCACCTGCACATAGTTAGGGTATAGCGCTGCAACCTGTTGTACGTTTTCAATTTTATTTTTAAAACTGTTAGTACCATTTAATGCATCGCTGAGCACATCACTCATCACAAAGGCCATTTCCACTTTCTTTTGATTCATCAAGTTGATATTTTCAACAGATGCGCCCGTGGTTTGAGTTTTAGAGTTAACACCATAGGTTTTGTTATAAATTTCACCCATGGTAGTAGCAATAATATTATAGGGACCAGAAGCACCCCCTGTTGCAATAGTGACAAAGCGGGTTTGTAACTTGTTGTCTGCCGCTGGTGCAGCAGGAGCGCTAGCACTATTAGCGCTTGCTTTTGGCGCGCTGCTAGCTGGCGCATTATCTTCGTTAGAGCATCCTACCAACACTAATGATAAGCACACAGCGCTCAGTGAAAATGTAGTTTTTAGTTTAGTCATTGCATTTCTTCCATGCTGGTTAAGATCAGCGACATTAGCGTCAGGTTTTTGTGACTTGATAGTATCCAAGCTTTTTGTACACTAAAAATCGCCATTAGTCTTAGTCTTTTTTAATCTTCATACAGAGTTATTTTATGCAAATGCAACCTTAATGAAAAACGACTCACCCAATAGGCTTTTTATTAAGGTTTCACCCTCGTCTACTATGCCAATAGTTAGTCAAAGAAACTCTTTATTAGGCTATTTCTGTGAATTAACGCGCTTTTACTTTAACTATCTTCCATTTTTCACGACAATAGAGAAAAGGAGATATGTATTCATGAGTCAAGCACCTATTCACCCTAAGCTCTGGAGCTCCAGATTAGCTTTTATTCTTGCTGCCACAGGCTCGGCTGTTGGCCTAGGCAATATCTGGAAATTTCCCTACATTACTGGTGAAAACGGTGGTGGGGCCTTTGTTTTAATTTATTTACTTTGTATTGCCATTGTTGGCGTACCTGTCTTAATTGCAGAAATTGTAGTTGGCCGTCGTGGTGGAAAAAACCCTGTAGCGACTATGCAAGAACTCACTGAACAACAGGGTTTAAGCAAAGCTTGGCGGCTAGTGGGTTGGAATGGTATTGCAGCATCCTGTTTGGTTTTGTCGTTTTATGCCGTGATTGGCGGCTGGTCAATGGCCTATATTATTAAAATGGCATCCGGTGTATTTACCAGCTCTACACCAGAGGTTACAAGTTCTCAATTTAACAATTTTCTAGCGAGTACGGGCGACATTTTACTGTGGCATAGCATCTTTATGTTGCTGGTTATCTTTATTGTAGCTAGAGGCATTCATGCAGGTGTAGAAAAAGCTGTGAAACTGCTTATGCCGATGCTCTTTGTACTCTTGCTCGTCATGGTCGGTTATGCCATGACAACGGGTAAGTTTACCGAGGGCGTTAAATTTCTGTTTTATCCTGACTTTAGTAAAATCACTACCGAGGGTTTTCTGGCGGCATTAGGGCACGCGGCTTTTACACTGAGCATTGGTATTGGCGTCATTATGGCCTATGGCTCTTATCTACCGAAAAATATCAGCATTGCCCGCACAGCATTTAGCATTGCGATTTTGGATACATCCATGGCATTACTCGCTGGTTTAGCTATTTTTCCATTAGTTTTTGCTAATAACCTTGAGCCAAGTGCAGGTCCTGGATTGATTTTTGTAACCTTGCCGTTAGCCTTCGGCAATATGACGGGGGGCTTACTCTTTGGCACCGCTTTTTTTGCTCTGCTCTTTATTGCTGCACTCACTTCAGCCATGTCAATGATAGAGCCTGTTTCTGAATGGCTAGAAGAAAGTAAAGGTTTAAGCCGCGCCAAAAGCACCTTACTGGGCGGTGTGGTTATTTGGTTTATTGGTTTAGGTTCTGTACTCTCATTCAACCTCTGGTCACAAGCCTATCCACTCAGTTTTATCAGTATTTTCGAAAAGAAAACCTTTTTCGATTTAGTCGACTTTTTTGTCTCTAACTTAATGATGCCTTTAGGCGGCTTAGCCATTGCTATTTTTGCTGGCTGGTATTTACCCCGCAAAGGCTTACCTGAAGACTTGGGTTTATTTAACCTACCCTTTAAGATTTTTATGTTTGTACTGCGTTACCTTACTCCGCTGGGTATTTTAGTTGTGTTTTTATATAACCTCATTTAACTCTAAGGCTGAAGTTCCTGCTTCAGCTTTTTTTTATTGGTGCGACTATGGATAACAAACTGCTTGTACCTGAAATTGCTCAATGGCAAGCGTTAAACGGCCCTGAGTTTTCCATTGCTGATTGGTTAGGCGGCGTTGGTTCAATGTCGCTGGCTATTGCTTATGCTGAGCTTTTTTGCCCCACGTTTATAGAACATGAAGGCTGTGTGTTACATCAACAGCAGTTAAACATAGAGAACTTTAATAGCTGGAAGACTGCTAGCAGTGTGACCTACTATTCGCAAATTGAAGCTGTAATCAATCATGTGCATATTCTCGATTTATTTCCCCGAGATGATATTCAAGAAAACATAACTTACCTGCAAATTGCTCATTTAGGAAAAGCCTTACAACGTTGCTATCAAGCACATTTGCAACTGGCGTTTCCTGACAGAGAGTTTGATGTTTTCTTCAATGGTGATGAGCCTGATTTAGATTTGCTAGATTACCAACTGAGCTTTTATCAACCGAGCAACGACCAGCGTTTGGTTGAAAAATAATTTACCGCACGCTGCGATAACCTAAGGTTACCACCAGCAAAATAACGCTTGCGGCGGCGATAGCAACCCAGAATGCATTGGCTACGCCGTAGCTGTCTATAACTTGCCCAGCACCCGCTGCACCTGCCGCTACGCCAATACTCAAACCTGATAACAGCCATGTCAGCGCTTCAGTTAAACGCTCAGAGGCAACACGCTGCTCCACTAAGGACATGGCAATAATCATGCTAGGTGCAAAAAAACAACCCGCCCATAACACGCACAAAATCAAGCCTAAAACACTACTGACAAACAAAAGTGGTATACAGCTTACGGCTGTTGCTATGCCAGCATACACAAGCAGCTTAGCTAAAGGTGTTTGCAAGTGTAAGGTACCAAAGACTAAACCTGCTACACATGAACTAACTGCATAAGTTGATAACACCAGACTGGCATATCCTGCCTGATCTTGGGTCTTAGCAAAGGCGACACTGGCCACATCAATAGTACCTACAATAACGCCCATACATAGCAATAAAAGTGCTAGCACTTGAATATTGGATTGCCAAATTACACTGCGTTGTTGTGTTGTAGCTACCTGTATAGGAACAGGTTCTGTTGACTTTTGCGCAACAAACAAAAACACCCCGACTAATAAGAAAATACCTGCTAATAGAGGCCCAGCTAAAGGAAAGAGCATCACACAGAAGCCTACAGAAATGGGTGGGCCTGCAATAAAAGTCACTTCATCTATTACTGACTCAAAAGCAAAGGCCGTACTTAACTGTTCCTGGCCTCGATAAAGTGCCGTCCATCTTGCCCTAACCATAGCTGAAAGACTTGGCATACAGCCTGCTACTACAGCACCCACAAACAACCAATAATAACTCGCATTAAGATAACTAGCCGTTAAGAGTATCGCCAGCCCTGAAACACTAACAATAGCTGCTACAGGCAATACTTTAGACTGCCCTAAACGATCGACTTGACGCGCGATCTGTGGGCTTAACAGTGCATTGCTCAAGGTAAAGCTCGCGGCTACCGCTCCTGCTAATGCATAGTCATCGTAAAGTAGCGCCAGCATAGTAATAATTCCAATGGCCGTCATGGCAATAGGTAATCGCCCAATAAAAGCAGTAACACTAAAAGCTAAGCTACCTTTAGCCGCAAATAAGGCTTGATAAGCACTCATCATATTTTTTACTCATAAACCTAGCATTTTTATAACATATCCATAGAATACATACGAAGCGTATGCAATATATTTAAATACACTCCGTATGTCAATTAAAAAGCAACTATGACTAAGCAAACACATAATCAAATGAGCGAGGAAACCCGCAGCAAACTGCTACATGCTGCACGCCAAGCCTTTACTGAGAAAGGCTTTGCCAATACTGCCATGGATGAGCTTACTGCTAATGTTGGTTTAACACGTGGCGCGCTCTACCATCATTTTGGTGATAAAAAAGGGCTGCTCGCAGCGGTAGTGCGCCAGATTGATCAAGAAATAGATACGCAGTTAGCTGCTATCAGCCAAAATACTGCAGATAAGTGGGAAGCCTTCGTACAACGTTGTCTAGTTTACCTCAAACTAGTACAACAGCCTCAAGTGCAACGTATAGTGTTATTAGATGCCCGAACGGTGCTGGGGCACAGCCATTTAGCTGACAGTCAATGCGTATTAACTATGCAGCATCTATTAGAAGAATTAATCGAGGCCAAACTTATTCAAGCCACTCCCACCCCAGCTCTAGCGCAAATGCTCTTAGGTGCTTTAGAGCAAGGGGCACTATGGGTTGCACAGTCTAAGCAAACTAAAACAGCTTTAGCCCAAGCAGAGCAAGCCATGCTTACTTTGCTATCAGGCTTAGATTAAAAATTTCGTTGTATATGCTGTAGCCAACGACTCACAACTTGCATTTCTTCTGCACTAAAACCCTTTGTCAGCTGCTGGTTGATTGGCACCAGTAGCTGTTGTGCCTGTTTACTCGCCTGTAGCCCTTGATCTGTTAAGTAAACACGCTGGCTACGTTTATCTTGCGCGTCCACTTGGCGGCTGATCAGCTTGAGTTTAATCATTCTATCTGCCAAACCTGTCATGGCTGAGGGCGCCAAATTTAAACGCTGTGCTAACTCACCAATTAACAACCCCTGTTGTTTTTCCAGAACAAATAACACGCCAGCTTGAACTGCACTTAGTTGACTAGCTTCTATCTGCCGATCTAAATACCGCTGTAATGATTTATGCGCATTAGATAATAAAAATATATATCGTTTATCAAAACTCATTTTGCGTTTTGCTGCTCCAGCCAACGGTAAATAAATGGCCATAAGCTGTGTTCATGGCGTTTTCGGAAAAAATTAATGTGCCCAATAGCTTGATAATTGCTATCACTAGGCTGAAACTGGCGCCGCTCTACTGGGCTATTTACAAAGTACTTGGCTAATAAATCAATAGCCTCACTTGGCGCCCAAGGGTCATCTGCAAAGCCTATAGATAGAATAGGTAACTGCTGTTGCGCAAAGCGCGATACAGCCTGCACTGAAGCATCATCAAAAAAGTAGTTTGGCATACTAGTCCATCTATACCATTCATACATAACCTGTGCTGGCATATTTTCTCCAAACTTCAACGCTTTACCTGGAAAATACCCACATAGCCAGCTGCTCACAGGTCCTATCAGTTTTAACATCAATGCTGCTTTTAACCATTCAGACAACGGCCGAATGAAACGAATACAGCCTGTATGTGAGCTAATAAGAATAGCCGCTGTAAGATACCGCGTACTCTTGCACAGTCCTATCGCATGTCCGCCAAAACTATGACCAACAGCAAAGTGGGGTAGGTGAGGATAGTGTTGAGCAAGATATTCAGTGACAGCCTCCACATCCAGATCAGCCCAAGTAGTAAAGCCCGCTCGCACCTTTTTACTGTCTTGCTTGTGGCTGCTTACTCCACGGTAATTATAGGTCAGCACATCATAACCTTGCTCTGACAAAGCTTGAGCAAAATCATAATAAAGCCTTTCAGGAACGCCTGTGGCAGGGTTCAATTGCACAACGCCTTTTAGTTTTTGCTGTTGTGTTTTAAATAAATGTGCTCTTAGTGTTAAGCCATCAGCACAACTAATAGTGATAGGTTGCATTCTTAATTCCCATACGAAATAATTTTTATTTTGTATGCGAAATAGTTGCTTGGCAAATTTTTAGCCTAAGGTTGTAGTTGCCTTAATAGGTAAAAGGAAATTGATTATTCAAATAAACGACGTAACTTACGGCTGAGCATGTACTCAGGCACATCATGAAGATAGGTATAGGCTTCTTCTAGTTGGCGCTGTAATTCAAAGCTTAGATTATCTTTACGTAACTATGCTGGAATACGTTTTATCCAAGCATCTGGATGAGGCTGAACGCCAAACTCACGCTCAAGGCTAGTTTCTAAGGCCATGCATGCATCAATAATTTGATTTTGTACAGACTCTGTTAGTCCTTGTTGCTTAAAGCAAGCTAAAGCTGCAACTAGGGCCTGATAATCTCGTGCAAATTTTTGCCGAAAACCTTTCTCGTTTTTATCATTAGCGGCCATTCCTCGATAACTACGAATAGCTAAATAAAGCGCTGGAATAAGTACAACTAAGCCTATTATTTCGTTTTCTGTCATTAATTAACGCCCATAAAAAAAGCTGCTCAGCATCAGCTAGAGCAGCTTAGTTTAATACGCTTTGTATAAAAGCTTAAATTACTTTAAGCCCATTGCATCACGCATTAAGAAAAACAGATCAGTTTGGTCTGTTAAACCTGTTACGTTGCCTGCCCAAGGACCATAGGCGGCGATACGTAGTTGAGTACCTGTGTGACCTTGGTCTTCCGTTTCTGAGTTACCATAGCTGATTAGCATGGGCGCACCATCTTTGGTAATCAACATCTGTGTTAAACCAGGCGCTTGTGCATTAGGTTCTAGGATTTGGCTAGAATGTGCATGGTCAGCTGTTACTATGACTAGGGTATCACCATGTTTTTTCGCAAAATCCATGGCTACTTGCACCGCTTCATCAAGATCAACTGTCTCGCCAATTTGTCCACACGGATTAGCCGCATGGTTTTGCTTATCAATAGAAGCGCCTTCTACTTGTAAGAAAAACCCATTAGGGTTCACAGCTAACAGTTCAATGGCTTTTTCTGTCATCTGAGCCAGCGTTGGAATATCTGCTGTACGTTTGTCATTCACTTTACAAGTGATAGCTTTTTCAGTACTGCCTTTGTACTTAGCCTGCGGACCTAACCAGCGAATAGGCATGTTGCCCTCGGCAAAAAGCCCAATAACAGGTTGTTTTTGGTTTGCTAACGTTAAATTGTGCAGCTGTTTAGTGTCAGTAACTACTTGATAGCCTCTTTCCTTAGCTTGTTCCATGAGTGTCTTATCTTTCCACTGACCTGCCTTAGCTTTTTCACTAAAGGTCTTAGCTCCACCGCCTAATGTGATGTCTGCTCGGGTGTTAATAAACTGCTCGGTAATAGAACCTAAACCACCATTTTCTAATGCAAAATCAGCACAGCGATCAGTTGTAACAGTAGGGCCATAGCACTTACGGTAATTAATATGAGAAGCCAAGGCGGCTGGCGTTGCATCTTGAATTTCTGCCGTGGTTACATTACCTGTTGCTTTGCCCGCACTTTTGGCTAGCTCAAGAATAGTTTTATGCGGTTTACCGTGCACATCAACACCTAGCGCACCATTGTAAGTTTTCACGCCTGAGGCCCAAGCTGTAGCTGAGGCTGCAGAATCTGTTACATAATCTGGCTTTTTCGTCTCTTTATTCAATGCATAATGCGTGTATTGGCCAGTGATAGGCAAACTATCAATACCTTTGAAGTAGCCACCTGCACCTTCTGCATAGTTACGTGCAATAGTAATTTCAGAGTCACCCATGCCATCGCCAATTAGCAAGATAACGTTCTTTGCTTTGGTGTTGCTTAAGGACGCTTTTAGTGCCTCTGTCACATCGCCTGCACGACGTTGAGCGCCAGCAAATTGAGTAATATCACCTTTAGCACCGCGATCCATCAACAGTGCTTGTGCTTGCTTAGGATCTGCCTGAGCAGATGCTGCAGCTAATGCTAAGGTTAGCGCACTAAAAGTTAAGGTGATTAGTTGTTTTTTCATATCACTGCTCCGCAGCTTGGTTTGTTGATAACTAAAGCTTAAGAGTAATTAATGACAATTAAATGACAGCTAGCTCCATGCCAGAACAGGCCAGTTTCGCTCCCTAGCGTAAGCTAAGAGCTTTTCGTCAGGATTTACAGGGTAAGGTGCTTCCACCTGTAGTAAAAGTGGTAAGTCATTACATGAATCGGAGTAAAAACGCATAGATTGAAATTCTCGGCCAGCCGCCAGCCATTCACGCAGGCGTTCACGCAGGCGTTCAACTTTACCGTTTTGATAGGTCGCAGTGCCTACTGTTCTTCCGGTATAACAACCCTCTTTTAGCTCAGTATTAATAGCCAACACATGCCGAACATCCAAATACTGAGCAATAGGTTTGACTAAAAAATCAGCAGTGGCAGAAATAATTAAACGCTCACAGACTGCACGTTCCGTACGTACCAATTCATAAACTGCATCTGTGTATAACAAAAGACTAATTTTTTGTTGTATAAAGTCCTGTACCTGTTGCGCAACCTCTGCTTGATGGCGCCCAATCATCGGCTTTAGGCAAAGCTGCATATACTCATCAATTGCCATTTTACCTAGCACATAGTCATTCATCAGGCGCTGCTCTTGCTTTAATAGATCAGCACTTGCCCAGCCTATTTCAACCATGTAACTCAACCACAAGCTAGCACTATCGCCTGCAATCAATGTATGGTCTAGATCATAAATAGCTAACTGCATACCCTGTCAATCCAAGCAAAATAAACACCAGATTACTGTGTTTGGATGACAGTTTGATGTCATAGAAATGTAATAAAAGCAGGTTATTTTTGCCTACTCAGCAAAGGGCAGGAAACCCATGTCGATCAATAATGCGAGCTTTATTTACCATACATTATCTGAACAAATACGCAGTGGCCGGCTAACACATCAATTGCCTGCTGAGCGGCGCCTGAGCGAGCTATTTAATACAACTCGCATTACCTTACGTGATGCGCTTATGCAACTTGAGCACCAAGGTTTGATCTATAGGGAGAACCGTCGCGGTTGGTTCGTTTCGCCTTCACGAATTCACTACAATCCACTGCTCAACTTTAATTTTAATCGCATGGTAAGTAGCCAAGGGAGAACGCCTTCAACTCAAGTGCTATCCAGCGATATTATTCCTGCCAACGCACAAGTCAGCCGTTGGTTAGCTATTACCGAAGGCCAGCCGGTAATTCAAATTCGCCGCGCACGGCGTATTGATAACCGCTTAGTGCTTTATGCTGAGCATTATCTAAACCCTGCTTATTTTCCTCATATTTTACAATTTGATTTTACGCAGTCGTTATCTGAAATTTATCAGCAACACTATGGTTTAACCTACGGCAAAGTGCGTTTTGATATGCAGTCAACAGCACTAAGCCAATCAGTCGCTAACGTATTAAAAATGTCCGAAGGCAGCCCAGCGTTACAGATAGTACGTAGCAACCAAGATCAACATGGACGGCTAATTGACTGTGATTATGAATTATGGCGCCACGATGCACTGAGCGTGTGTGTTGATGTTTAAGCCGTTAATGCAGCAATACACAAACCAACAGACAACAACACACCATGCGCCATTAAACCAACAATAGTACACTGAATGCCTTTAAGTAGATGCTGTGGTTGCTCTGCAAACTTTAGTAATTGAATGCCTGCCATTAGCGAAAAAGGTAATGCAAGAAACCCTAAACCTGCCCAATAAGGCAAGTAGTTAATACCAATAAGTAGTGCTAACACACAATAGCCAAAGGCCGTAATGATTAGGTAACCCCAGCGTGCACGTTGTGGGCCTAAGCGCACAACCAAATGATGTTTGCCTGCCTGTTTATCCGCTTTATAGTCAGGGAACTGATTGATATATAAAAGATTCGCCACCAAAGCAGCTAAAGGAATACCAGCCAGAATTGGAAACCAAGTCAGATCACCTTGTTGCACTAAGGCAGCGCCTAAAGGAATAAGAATCCCAAAAGCGATAGCTACGCTTATTTCACCCAAGCCACGGCTATTGAGTGAGAGTGGCGGAGCTGAATAAGCCCAACCGAGTAAGCCGCCAACTAAGCCAATCCATAGTAATTGCAAGCCTACAAAATACATTAAAAGCAAACCAATAACGCCTACAGCAAAAAGTAGGGAAAAACCATAGACTGCTACTTCTCGCTCAGTCATTACACCATTTTGAATAAAACGACTGCCGCCAGTGAAAGGAAAAATACGCTCCGTATTAACCGCATCAGTGCCATTGAGCGCATCATAATAATCATTGAGGACATTAGAGCTAGCTTGCATAAGTAACATGCCTAACAAGCTCAGAAACGCGGTCAATAAATTAAGTTGAACGCCTAAATAATAAGCACAGGATAAACCCAATAGAACTGGAACGGCGGCTGCCACCAAAAAGCCAGGGCGCGTTAATACCCAATATTTTGTAACAGGGCTGGCTTTAGCATAGCGCTCAATAGTTGGCTCAGAAGCAGACATCATTTCTTCCTTCAATTAGTCACGTGGAGCATACGCAAAAACATCGGCTTGCATTTGTTCTGGCTGCATACCAGCTGCGCATAATGCATCAAATGTTGCATACACCATAGCAGGGGACCCACTGGCAATGACCTGATATTGCTCAAGTTGTGATATATCTGCACAAATAGCTTCATACAATAATCCACTACGCCCCATCCAGTTTTCATCATGGCTAATAATGGTGTGCATATGTACATTATCGTACTGCTTCCAGCGTGGAAAAGCGGGAAGCTTATACAGATCACTTGCAAACCGAGCGCCCCAATAAATATGGATCGGCTGCATAAAATGGTGCTGCGTTAAGGATTCAACCAAACTATGTATTTGCGACATGCCTGTGCTAGCTGCAATCAATAATAGCGGTTTATCCTTTTGGATGCTCTGGGTGTGAACATCACCAAAAGGCAAAGCAACGCAAACACCCTGTTGCTGACGAATATCCTGTAACAGCTGAATAGGAGATTCTTCACGTGCCAATATATGAAACTCTAAACCACTCAGTTCCTCTGGTGGATTAGCAATAGAAAAGGCTGACTGCTCGCCATCAAGACGCGATAAAAGGGCATATTGTCCCGCATAAAAGAGTGGTCGCTCGCATTCGGGCAAGGCTAGTTGTACAGCATAAACATCACCGCCTAAATCACGCACATCCAGCAAAGCACAAAATAAATTACGCGGCTCTAGCTGTGCTAAGGAAGCAGAATCAAAGGTCAAAACAAAATCCTCGCAAGGTAGCTCTGTGCAATTTTCTGTCATTTAAATTGGGTTAAGAAAGCTAACCTGCACAGAGTAAACCCTCAAGTTAACTTGAGGTAAAGCGTTATTAGTTTATATAAATAGTATTAATTATAAGAACAATATTGATAGATAGAGCTGTATTACAATTACATGCTCTATCTAAACCAAGTCAATCTATTCCCAACTCATGCCAAATAGCATCAATATGCTGCTTAATTGCAGGGTCTTGTTCTATTGCTCGCCCCCATTCACGACTGGTTTCACCAGGCCACTTGTGGGTAGCATCTAATCCCATTTTGCTGCCCAAGCCTGATATAGGCGAAGCAAAATCTAGATAGTCAATAGGAGTGTTGTCTATCATTACAGTATCGCGTTTGGGATCCATACGTGTCGTAATCGCCCAAATTACATCATTCCAATCACGGGCATTAATATCGTCATCTGTAACAATGACAAACTTGGTGTACATAAACTGCCGCAAAAAGCTCCAGACACCCATCATCACTCGCTTAGCATGCCCAGGATATTGCTTTTTCATAGTGACTACTGCCATACGGTATGAACAACCTTCGGGCGGTAAATAAAAATCAGTAATTTCTGGAAACTGCTTTTGTAGGATAGGCACAAATACTTCATTTAATGCCACACCTAACACCGCAGGCTCATCGGGTGGACGCCCTGTATAAGTGCTGTGATAGATAGCATCGCGACGCTTTGTAATACGTTCTACTGTAAATACGGGAAAACGGTCGATTTCGTTATAGTAGCCTGTATGATCTCCATAAGGCCCTTCATCGGCCATTTCATTTGGGTAAATATGCCCTTCTAAGATGATTTCAGCACTGGCAGGCACCTGTAAATCACTACCAATGGCTTTAACTAACTCTGTGCGACTGCCGCGCAGTAAGCCAGCAAAGGCGTATTCAGACAAGGTGTCTGGCACAGGTGTTACAGCGCCTAAAATAGTCGCTGGATCAGCGCCTAAAGCAACGGCAACAGGATACGGCTGATCAGGAAATTTTTGGCACCACTCACGGTAATCTAAGGCGCCACCGCGATGGCTTAACCAACGCATAATGACCTTGTTACGCGCAATCACTTGCTGACGATAAATGCCCAGATTTTGTCGATCTTTATTCGGCCCTTTAGTGACCGTTAGGCCCCACGTAATCAAAGGTGCTGCATCACCTGGCCAACAGGTTTGGATAGGCAAGCTGGCAAGATCAACATCGTCGCCCTCAAGAATGACTTCTTGACAGACAGCGTCTTTACGCACTTTAGGTGCCATTGATAGCACTTTTTTGAACAATGGCAGCTTATTCCAAGCATCTTTTAGCCCTTTAGGCGGCTCTGGTTCTTTTAATTGAGCCAGCACATGACCAATTTCACGCAAAGCACTAACACTATCAGCGCCCATGCCTAAAGCAACACGTTCAGGCGTACCGAACAAATTACCAAGCACAGGCATATCAAAGCCTTTAGGCTTTTCAAATAGCAATGCAGGACCACCTTTGCGCAATGTGCGATCGCAAATTTCGGTCATTTCTAAAACAGGGGATACAGGGTAGAGAACGCGCTTTAAATCGCCACGCTGCTCAAGGGCAGCCATAAAGTCGCGTAAATCGGTATATTGCATAAAGGCTCCCAAACCTTGCGGTGGGAGCTGGCGCTGTAAGCTACTGGATCACAGCGCCTTGCCACCAACCGACTGAAGATGTGTAACGCTTATTTACCGCGTTTCATCGCCAAGAAGAACTCATCGTTGGTTTTGGTATCTTTGAGCTTATCCAGTAAGAACTCAACGGCTGCAATTTCATCCATAGGATGCAGCAGCTTACGCAGAATCCACATACGTTGTAGCTCTTCTTCAGAAGTGAGTAGCTCTTCGCGGCGTGTGCCTGAACGATTAATGTTAATCGCTGGGAATACACGTTTTTCCGCAATACGACGATCCAATTGCAACTCCATGTTGCCTGTGCCTTTGAATTCTTCGTAAATCACTTCATCCATTTTCGAGCCAGTTTCAACCAGCGCTGTTGCGATAATGGTAAGTGATCCGCCTTCTTCGATATTACGTGCTGCACCAAAGAAGCGTTTTGGTTTTTCTAATGCATGTGCATCAACACCACCTGTTAAGACTTTGCCAGAACTTGGAATAACAGTGTTATAGGCACGCGCTAAACGCGTAATAGAATCAAGCAGAATAACAACGTCTTTTTTATGCTCAACTAAACGCTTGGCTTTCTCAATCACCATTTCTGCCACTTGTACATGGCGCATTGGCGGCTCATCAAAGGTAGAAGCAACTACTTCACCGCGTACTGTACGCTGCATTTCTGTTACTTCTTCTGGGCGCTCATCAATTAATAATACAATTAAGTGGCATTCAGGATTGTTACGTGTAATGTTGGCTGCAATATTTTGCAGCATTAAGGTTTTACCTGCTTTGGGTGGCGCCACAATCAGGCCACGCTGACCTTTACCAATAGGCGCAGCCAAGTCAATTACCCGGCCCGTTAAATCCTCACGCGAACCATTACCCATTTCCATTAATAAACGTTGGTTAGGGAATAGCGGCGTTAAGTTTTCAAATAGGATTTTACTGCGGGCATTTTCTGGACGGTCAAAGTTGATAGTATCAACTTTTAGTAACGCAAAATAACGCTCGCCATCTTTTGGTGGGCGAATTTTGCCGTGAATAGTATCGCCCGTACGTAAGTTAAAACGGCGGATCTGGCTAGGCGATACATAGATATCGTCTGGACCTGCCAAGTACGAAGAATCGGCTGAACGCAAGAAACCAAAACCATCTTGCAAAATTTCCAGTACGCCATCGCCAGAAATCTCTTCGCCGCTTTTTGCGTGGCGCTTTAAGATCGAGAAGATGATGTCTTGTTTACGAGAACGAGCCATATTCTCAAGGCCCATGTCCTCTGCCATTTGTAACAGTTCAGTAATTGGCTTTTGCTTTAATTCAGTTAGATTCATAGAGGGATGATGGAAGTAGAATAATTATTAAAGTAAGCAAGCGTTAAGCTTGATAAAGCGTGCCGTGAGGTGAAAACTTTGAAGTTTCTGATCCTGATTTAGACGGGACGGCAACGGCATGCGGAATATGTAGCGACTTGCGCGCTACAGTCGAAATCTAGCACTTGCGTGATCGTACGTCCAGTGTGAAAACAAAAAATTCACCAACGGACGCACAATCTTTTACAATTTTAATCTAAAAATTATAGATTATCATCTAGGAAAGTAGCTAGTTGCGACTTAGATAACGCACCTACTTTAGTGCCTTCAATGTTGCCGCCTTTGAACAGCATTAGCGTAGGGATACCACGTACACCAAATTTAACTGGGGTATCACGGTTATCATCAATGTTTAATTTACAAATAGTTACTTTACCAGCGTATTCTTCCGCAATTTCTTCAAGAATAGGCGCAATTCGTTTACAAGGGCTGCACCATTCTGCCCAGTAATCTACCAGCACTGGACCTTCTGCGTTTAAAACATCTTGCTCAAAGCTGGCATCACTGATGTTTTTAATCAAATCACTCATGAAATTCTCCGATTTGGCGGGAGTTAGATTCAAATTTGTTTGCCATCATAGCTCGACTTGCTCTAGATCGAAAGTCAGAAAAAAATGTCATTTGTCGATTATGATCAATTTCCCAAACTTTTAACATTGGCGTTCAAGCCCTAGCATGGCAGACTGTGCATAGTTATCGACTTGGAATGTTGGGCATGCCAGTTACCGCACCTAAGAGTTTTCCCTTAATTGCTGCCATTGATTTAGGCTCCAATAGCTTTCACATGGTTCTTGCTAAAACCGATCAACAAGGGTTTCGCATCCTTGAGCGTATTGGTGAGAAAGTACAACTTGCAGCAGGTATTGATGACAACTTGCAACTACACGAAGACGCCATGCAGCGCGGGCTTGATTGTTTAGGCCGATTTGCCCAGCTTATTCAAGAACTACCACAAGGAGCTGTTCGTATAGTAGGCACTAGCTCATTGCGAGTTGCACATAACCGTCAAGACTTTATTGAACGGGCGCAAGCCTTAATTGGCCATGAAGTGGAAGTTATTGCTGGTCGAGAAGAAGCTCGACTTATTTACTTAGGTGTATCCCATACCCTGCCCAATACACCAGGCAAACGTCTTGTGGTTGATATTGGCGGTGGCAGCACTGAGTTCATTATTGGTCAGCATTTTGAATCACAGTTGCGTGGCAGCCTGCAAATGGGCTGTGTAGCATACACTAAAAAATTTTTCGCTGATGGCAAAATCACCGCTGATGCCTATAAAAAAGCCTATACCGCTGCACGTTTAGAGTTAATGGATTTAGAAGCCAGCGTTGCTCGTATGGGCTGGCAAGAGGCTGTAGGTTCATCAGGCACTATTCGTTCTATTGGGCATGCATTAGGTGCCGCTGGGTTAACAGAAGGCGGGGTAAGCAAAGAAGGGATTGCTTGGCTTAAACGTAAGGTATTAAAGCTTGACCATGTCAATGACGTTAATATCGCTGGCGTTAAAGCAGATCGAGCAGCTATTTTACCAGCAGGCTTAGCAATTCTTGACGCTATTTTTGATGCACTTTCAGTAGAAGCCATGGGCATTTCAGATGGTGCCTTACGTGAAGGCGTACTCTATGACTTACTAGGGCGTTATCAACATGAGGATGTACGTGAGCGTTCATTGTTAGGCTTGATGGAGCGTAGCCACGTTGATATGCAACAAGCTGAACGAGTAGAGGCGATGGCAGTTGAAGTCTATGAACAAGTTAAACAACCATGGCAACTAGAAGAAGAATGGCATATTGAAATGTTGCGTTGGGCAGCGCGCGTTCACGAGGTGGGCTTAGACATTGCTCATTATCACTACCATAAACATGGTGCCTATCTAGTTGAACATTCTGATTTAGACGGCTTTTCACGTAAAGAACAACAAATGCTGGCTTTAATTGTTCGCGGGCATAGACGCAATATTCCAGTGGATCGCTTTAAAGCCTTCGGTAAAGATGGGGAAGAGTTGATTCGTCTTTGTATTATTCTGCGTGTTGCCTTGGTGCTTCGTCATATTCGTGGCGCAGTAGAAATTCCAACCCCACAAATCAATGTAGAGAAAGAGGCCATCAACGTGACCTTTCCTGATGGTTGGTTAGAAGAAAACTCACTTACTGCAGCTGACTTTGTAAAAGAATCACAATGGCTAGCACGCATTGGTTATTCATTGAATGCCTATTAACGGTCTTTAAAATACGCTGAAATTTCAATAACCTTCGCTTCTTGTACAACCTTAGTCGCCTCAATATCAGTGTGTTGAGGCTGGCTATCCAATAAAGGATGGGGAGCAAAATTAATTTTGTTTAAACGCTTACCAAACATTTCAACCTGCCCGAGTAAGCGCTCCTCTGCAGTGACTGTAAATTCAAACTGATATAAGCGAGCAATGCGTTTATAGCCTTTACTGTCTTTACGTACCCCCCAACCTTTAAACGCCACATTGCCGTCAAGTAGCTGAACTTTTTGTTGAGTACAGCGCTGTTGCGCATAGGCTAATGCTCGCTCACGAATACCATGACCGTGCCAAATCCATGCGCCGAAAAATGCTGCTAATAACCAGCCAGTTAATGCTAATAAACTCATAAAATTCTAGTCTCTTGGCAAACCTAATGAAAGTATGCAACAAGGTACAGCTTAATCAATAATGGTGCTCAATGCTCTGCTTTACAAGACATAGTAGCTAAGTGCTTAACCTTTTATACCTGTGCATAACTTAAAGGGCTTAATTTTACTATGAGCTTCATTCATGCTGCCCAATAGATTTACTCTTCATCCGTAAAGCGGCTAGTTATTCACATCCCTGATTTAGCTCGATAACTACTTAAAACTAAGCAAAAAAAAATACTTATACACAAAAACTATTATAGGTATTTAACTGATAGCAAGATATTTTATGCACAGTTAAAATTAACTGTTTTTTTATGTGGATAACTCCACCCGTGCTCGCTACAATATCAGATTGTTTAATTTCTATTTTTCTTAAGGGGTCTCTGTGTCTGTCGAACTTTGGCTACAGTGTGTCGACGTTTTACGCGATGAGCTGCCCGCACAACTTTTTAATACGTGGATACGACCATTACAAGTTGAAGCCCAAGGTGAGGAGCTGCATGTCTATGCGCCAAACCGCTTTGTGTTGGAGTGGGTCAATGAGAAGTACCTCGATCGTATTTTAGAGTTAATGGCTGAACGTAACTACGGTGAAACACCTGCAATTGCATTGTTGATTGGCAGCCGTACGCGCATGCCGCCATCACGCCCTGCGGTAAAACCTATGCGCACAGCAAAAGTACGCATTATTGATGAACCTCAAGCCTCAACAATTAGCCAAGCTGTTACGCCAAATTACACTGAGCCTACTAGTTACACTGAACCTGAGCCAACACCAGAACCTGTAGCACCAAAGAAAACTACTCGTCGCAGTAATACTCGCGTTAGCTATGAGCCCCTGTTAGAAACCAATAATGCTCCAGAGCCTATCCAAAGCGATGAACGGACTGAGGAAGTAAAGGGCGCTCTCAAACACGAAAATACGTTAAACCGTACCTTTACTTTCGATAATTTTGTGGAAGGTAAATCAAACCAATTAGCACGCGCTGCTGCTTGGCAAGTGGCTGATAATCCTAAACATGGCTACAACCCATTATTCTTATATGGCGGTGTGGGTTTAGGTAAAACGCACTTAATGCAAGCTGTAGGCAACCATTTACTGCAAAAAAACCCAAATGCTAAGGTTGTTTACTTGCATTCTGAGCGTTTCGTGGCAGACATGGTAAAAGCATTACAGTTAAACGCAATTAATGAGTTTAAACGCTATTATCGTTCTGTTGATGCGTTATTAATTGACGACATTCAGTTTTTTGCCAATAAAGAACGCTCGCAAGAAGAATTTTTCCATACCTTTAATGCGTTACTAGAAGGCAACCAACAGGTTATTCTCACCAGTGATCGCTATCCAAAAGAAATTGATGGTTTAGAAGAACGCTTAAAGTCACGCTTTGGCTGGGGCTTAACCGTAGCCGTCGAACCGCCAGAGTTAGAAACCCGCGTTGCTATTTTGATGAAAAAAGCAGAGCAAAGTCGTGTCGAGCTTTCACATGATGCCGCTTTTTTTATCGCTCAACGTATTCGCTCTAACGTGCGTGAGCTAGAAGGCGCATTAAAACGCTGCATTGCACACTCACACTTCACAAATGAGCCTATCACTGTTGAGCTCATTCGCGAATCACTTAAAGATTTACTAGCCTTACAAGAAAAGTTAATCAGTATTGATAATATTCAGCGTACTACGGCAGAGTATTACAAAATTAAAGTAGCTGACTTACTTTCCAAGCGCCGCACTCGTTCAGTTGCACGCCCTCGTCAGGTTGCTATGGCTTTAGCAAAAACACTCACTAACCATAGCTTACCGGAAATTGGTGAAGCCTTTGGCGGGCGTGATCACACCACGGTACTGCATGCTTGTCGTAAAATTGCCGAACTACGCGAAACCGATGCCGACATTCGTGAAGACTTTAAAAACCTTCATCGCACTCTGTCATCTTAAACAGCAACCAGTTAACGCAAGGATTACATTATGCAATTTTCTATTCAGCGCGAAGCCCTGTTAAAACCACTGCAATTGGTTGCTGGTGTTGTTGAGCGCCGCCAAACTATGCCTGTGTTATCTAACGTACTTTTGGTTATTGAAGGACAAACCCTATCAATGACAGGCACAGACACTGAAGTAGAGCTAGTAGGGCGTGTTACTTTAGAAGAACCCGCACAAGCCGGTGAAATTACAGTGCCTGCACGTAAGCTTATGGATATCTGTAAAAGTTTACCCAATGATGCCGTGTTAGATATTCGTTTAGAAGAGCAAAAACTCACCATTAAATCTGGGCGCAGCCGTTTCACCCTAACCACGTTACCAGCAGATGACTTTCCATCTGTTGAGGATGGCCCAGGTTCGCTCACACTTAATATCGAACAAAGCAAACTACGCCATCTTATTGAGCGCACAAGCTTTGCCATGGCACAACAAGATGTTCGTTATTACCTAAATGGCTTGCTGCTAGAATTACGCTCAGGTTTGTTACGTGCCGTAGCTACTGATGGGCACCGCTTAGCCATGTGTTCCGTACCTACAGGTATTGAAAAGGCCGATGTACACCAAGTTATTGTACCGCGCAAAGGTATTTTAGAGCTCGCTCGTTTGATGAATAACGACGCAGAACACGCCAATATTGTATTAGGCAACAACCATATCCGCGCCACAACCAGCGAATTTACATTCACCTCTAAATTGGTAGATGGTAAATTCCCTGATTATGAACGTGTATTACCGCGCGGTGGTGATAAAGTTATACTGGCTGATCGTCAAGGCTTAAAAGAAGCCTTTAGCCGCACTGCTATTTTATCAAATGAAAAATACCGCGGTATTCGGTTGCACCTGCAATCTGGTTTACTCAATATTCAAGCCAATAACCCAGAGCAAGAAGAAGCCAAAGAAGAGGTTTCTGTTGATTACGCTGGAGAACAGCTTGATATTGGCTTCAATGTGAGCTATTTGTTAGATGTGCTTACCGTTATGTCTACCGAGCAAGTCCGTATGATTTTGTCTGACTCCAACAGCAGTGCGCTGTTACAAGAATCAGATAACGACGCCTCTGCTTATGTTGTAATGCCAATGCGCCTATAAGGCAAGTCGTATTCATGGCAGTAAGCCGTTTATCTATCACCGGCGTGCGAAATTTGCAGCCGGTGACGCTTGATCTTTCACCACGCATTAATATTTTGCATGGCGTTAATGGCAGCGGAAAAACCAGCGTATTAGAAGCGGTTTACCTACTGGCATTGGCACGCTCATTTCGTAGTTCACGCTTGCAACCTATTATTCAACATGAAGAAAATGCTTGCACTGTATTTGGCAATATTCAACATAGTGACGGCTCTGAGTTTAATGTAGGTATTAGCCGCAACCGACAATCTGAGCTGCAAATTAAAATTAATGGACAGAATGTGCGTAGTGCTGCGCAACTGGCTCAAACACTTCCAATCCAATTGATAAATCCTGATAGCTTTCGTTTGTTAGAAGGCTCACCCAAAATACGCCGGCAGTTTTTGGATTGGGGGGTTTTTCATATGGAGCCTAAATTTCTTGACGCATGGCGACGCCTGCAAACTGGTTTGAAGCAAAGAAACTCTTTGCTCCGTCATGCTACAATAGACCCTTTATTGCTACATAGCTGGGAGCATGAACTTTGCCTAGCCAGCAATGAACTTGATAGTTATAGACGCCTCTATATACAGCAACTAAAACCTGTATTTGAGAAGGTATTAGCTCAGCTAATTGACGTACCTAGCCTAACGCTAAGCTACTTTCGAGGCTGGGACAAAGAAAAAGATTTACAAGAAGTACTCACTCTCTCTTTAGAAAGAGACTCTGCACTGGGCTACACCCAAGCAGGACCACAGCGCGCCGATTTACGTTTACGTATCAGCAAAAATAACGCAGTGGATATCTTATCAAGAGGCCAGCAAAAGCTGGTGGTGTGTGCTTTACGTATAGCTCAAGGCTACTTATTGGCCAAAGCGCAGCGTCAACAATGCATCTATCTGGTTGACGATTTGCCTTCAGAGCTAGACCAAGCGCATCGGCAAGCACTATGTCGCTTGCTTGAAGATTTGAATTGTCAGGTGTTTATCACCTGCGTTGATCATTTATTAATGACCGAGGGTTGGGGCAAGGAAACACCAATCACATTGTTTCACGTGAAACAAGGTCAGATTACACCATCGGGAGTGACCGCATGAGCGAAGATAAATCGTACGACTCCAGCAGTATTAAAGTACTAAAAGGTCTGGATGCTGTACGCAAACGCCCTGGCATGTATATCGGCGATACCGATGACGGTACGGGTTTACATCACATGGTCTTCGAGGTAGTAGATAACTCTATTGACGAAGCCCTCGCTGGATATTGCGATGACATAAGCATCACCATCCACACCGATGAATCAATTACCGTACAAGACAACGGCCGTGGCATTCCAGTTGATATTCATCCTGAGGAAGGCGTATCAGCTGCACAGGTAATTATGACAGTGCTGCATGCTGGCGGTAAGTTTGATGATAACAGCTATAAAGTCTCTGGTGGCTTACACGGCGTGGGCGTTTCAGTGGTAAACGCTTTGTCAAAAGAACTGATCATGACAATTCGCCGCCAAGGTAAAGTCTGGGAGCAAAACTATGCCCATGGTGTACCTTTAGCACCAATGGCACCTATTGGAGAAACCTCTGAGTCAGGCACACGTATCCACTTTAAGCCTTCTGAAGAAACCTTCCGTAATATTCATTTCAGCTGGGATATTTTAGCTAAGCGTTTGCGTGAATTATCATTCCTTAACTCAGGAGTAGCCATCCGCTTAAAAGATGAACGTTCTGGCAAAGAAGAGCAGTTTCACTACGAAGGCGGTTTAAAAGCATTTGTTGATTATTTAAACACTAATAAAACCATTGTTAACCCAGTTTTCCACTTTAACGTACAACGCGAAGATGACGGTGTAGGTGTTGAGGTGGCCATGCAATGGAACGATGGCTTCAATGAAAACCTACAGTGCTTTACCAATAATATCCCTCAACGGGATGGTGGTACACACTTACAAGGCTTCCGCGCGGCACTCACACGCTCGCTAAATAGCTATATTGAGTCTGAAGGCTTAGGCAAAAAAGAAAAAATTGCCACTACAGGCGATGATGCCCGTGAAGGTTTAACCGCCATTATTTCAGTCAAAGTACCGGATCCGAAATTCAGCTCACAAACAAAGGATAAACTGGTTTCCTCAGAAGTACGTGGCGCGGTTGAACAAGAAATGGGTAAATTCTTTGCCGATTATTTGCTTGAAAACCCTAACGAAGCTAAATCTATTGTTGGCAAAATGATTGATGCAGCTCGCGCTCGTGAAGCTGCGCGTAAAGCCCGTGAAATGACTCGCCGTAAAGGCGCTCTCGACATTGCAGGATTGCCAGGAAAATTAGCAGACTGCCAAGAAAAAGATCCGGCTTTATCTGAACTTTACTTAGTGGAAGGGGACTCGGCAGGCGGTAGCGCCAAACAAGGCCGAGATCGTAAAACCCAAGCTATTCTTCCACTAAAAGGTAAAATCCTAAACGTTGAGAAAGCACGCTTTGACAAGATGATTTCATCTCAAGAAGTTGGCACACTAATTACGGCATTAGGCTGCGGTATCGGCCGTGAAGAATACAATCTAGCTAAGCTGCGCTACCACCACATCATCATCATGACGGATGCTGACGTTGACGGCTCGCATATTCGCACCTTGCTACTTACTTTCTTCTTTCGCCAATATCCTGAATTAGTTGAAAAAGGCTACATCTATATTGCACAACCACCGCTATATAAAGTAAAACGCGGTAAACAAGAGCAATACATCAAAGATGACGACGCCATGGAAGAATTCATGACCCAGTCAGCTCTTGAAGAAGCCAATCTTTATATTAATGAAAGTGCACCCGCTATTTCTGGTTTAGCTTTAGAAACCCTAATAAACCAGTATCGTGCGGTAATGAAAACTTTGGATCGCTTATCCCGACTGTATCCAAAAGAAATTACGGAGCACTTTATCTATTTGCCACAACTCACTGTTGAACAGCTTAAAGATAAAGCAAAGGTTGACGTATGGGCTGCATCATTAAATCAACGCTTTGCTGACTGTGCTCGTTCTGGTGAGGAATACACAGCTGCGGTGCGTGAAGATACTGAACGCGGATTATGGTTGCCAGAAGTAGAAGTTAAGGCCCATGGCCTGTCGACATTCTCCATGTTTGCCCATGACTTCTTTAATAGCAATGACTATCGAAGCATAGTGGAACTCGGCAATGAAATTGCTAACCTGCTAGAAGAGGGTGCTTATATTGCTAAAGGCGAACGCCGCAAAGAAGTTACCACCTTCAAGCAAGCATTTGATTGGTTGATTAACGAAACAAAACGTCGTTACTCGATTCAACGCTATAAAGGTCTGGGGGAAATGAACCCAGAGCAGTTATGGGAAACCACCATGGACCCAAACAGCCGTCGCATGCTACAAGTCACTATTGAAGATGCCATCGCAGCAGATCAAATCTTCAATACATTAATGGGCGACAACGTAGAGCCACGTCGTGAGTTTATCGAAAGCAACGCACTGGCAGCTATGAACTTAGACTTCTAAGTTGCCTGCACATTAAAAAGGGAAGCTTAGCTTCCCTTTTTTATTTCAATTTAAGTGTTTCACGTGAAACATTAATCTAATGATGCTTCAGCGAGCTTGGCTCTATTGCCTTGTGTAAACCAGTAGTCTTGCATTAGCTGGAGGAATTCTTCAGTTAGGGCAATATCTGAATCAGAACCAAGAACAGCGTCTACACAGCATGATGGGCAAAGTGCTGTATCGCCATCATCTAACCATTCTTCAATATTTTTGTAGTCAAACTGATCTAAACAGCTAAAACAACCACAGTATTCACTATTACGTAAAATATCGCGGTTATCTACTGAGTCGTAGTGAGCGGTTTTTAGTAATTCAACAGTTAATTTATTCATTTTGAATCAGTGCTTAACACTGCTTTTAGAGGTATTGGCTGCCTTGTTTAAAGGCAGCCATAACAATAAACTTTTTAATCTGTAATGCCAAGCCTTAATCTATCCACTTTATTCGCGCTATATCTCAATAGCAGGAAATGCTGTTATTAAATTAGTCCGTTGTACTAACCATTGAGCAATAGTTTTAGCTGTATATGAAATTGAAAACAACATGGCTCTTCACTAACTGACAAATGATAAGGTTGTAATCCATAGGTCAGTTGGATTTGAAGATAACCATTACTGTTACTAAAGCCAAGGCACGGCTCAATAAATTCAATTTGACTTTCTAAATCTGGATTTTTCTGCAGCCTTAACAACCCATCTTGAAGTGCCTTTAGTTCAGCTGTTTGCAGGCATATTTCATTTTTATCAAACACTAAGCTGTTCTGCTCAATTATCTTAATAGTAATCAACAACCAATTAGCGTCCTAATATTCAATAGATGAATAGGCATAACGCAAAATATCGATTTGCAGCCTGGTTGTTTGATTTGCAAATTTGAGCATTTAGACCGCGCGTATGTTATCACCTGATTCAATAGGTACTTTTAATCGCCAAATCAGCACGCTACTTAATATAATACTTTCCATTAAAAACAACCAAGATGGATGACTGGCATAGCTGAAAATACAATCTCGTACTAATAGCAACTGAAAAATAATAGACAGCACAATGGCCAGTGATGTTTTTTGCTTTTTATTGAATAGCCAACTCGCGCCCGCTAATACACTAGTAAACAGTAAGCTACTGAGCATCGGTGTTAACCAGCCAAATGAGTAAAGCGCTTTAAATAATAATTCGCAGCCAATAACAGCAGAAAACACATAGTAGTTAATTGTGTATTTGTAAAAAAGAAAAAGGCCTAGCCATGCATACAATAAAATCTGAGCTAGAAAGGCGATATAGGCAACAGCGGATATTTGTTCAAAGCTATATTGCTGTTTAACCCAATATAAAATACCTGATAAGGCACAACCAATAATTAAGCTAATAACAAAAACAGTACCGCTATCAGTACTGTTTTTAACAATAGTTTTAGCCTTTGTAGGCATAACGGTCTGGATCAGGATCTACGACAAAATAAGCGCCGTCTTCACTGTTACAACCTAGTTGATAGGTTACACCCGCTTCAAGCTCTACATCCATAGCCACACCTTGCACTGATCTATTGCTGTTGCTACTAACAACAAAGTGGTAACTACCAGGATTAAACAGGGCTACTTTTACTTTTCGTCCTATACCATTACTAAGATTGGTTTCATATTCATGCCAATAGCCGTGGGCTTCGCTTTCTAGATCATCAATATTAATCCACATAGCTACACGCACAGTATTAGGATCACGCACTAGTTTTTCGAACTCAGCTTTGTGTTCTTTCATTTCTTCAGCATATTTTTTTAGCTTTCCTTTATTAAAGAAATAATAAGCGGCCATCACTAGGCAAGAAACAATAACAAAGCCAGCAATAATTATAATATTTTCTGACATCAACTAAATTTCCTATTCTGTTAATAAGTCCTATAAACCAGACTAATTATAGCAAAGTCTGTGCAATATTTAGTTAAAAATAAGTAAAAGACAGGAGATTGCGTGCACAATTCTTTATGGAATCACCTCTTATTGCGTATTTAATTTATATCTTGAAGGTTTAATCTAATAAGTAGGAAAATTGAGCAATCATTAATAAAACAATACAAAGGTACCGCAATGTCTTCAATAAAGTCATTGTTAATTGCTAGTTTAATTGTCTTTTCAGGATCTTGTTTTGCTGCAATTACTGAATTTCGCCTAGCTTCTCAATTACCTGATAAACATGCTCTAGGTGAAAACTTACATCTCTTTGCTAACGAAGTAGAGCGCCTTAGTCATGGGCAAATGAAAATAAAAATTTACCCGGCTTCGCAGCTTTATAGCGATAAAGAAATGCCTAAGGCCATTGCCGTTGGAGCTGTAGATATGGGGATTATTTCGCTAACACAATTTGCAGGGACCATTCCTGCCGTTGATCTTTTTTATCTACCCTTTCTGTTTGATAACCAAGATGCCGTACTCGCAGCTATTGCTCCTCAAAGCCCAGTGCGCATACCTTTAGATGAAGCTATGCGTAAAACAGGCACCCGCGTTATGTGGTGGCAACCCTATGGCAGTACTGTAATTATGTCGCACACAGCTATTCGTACACCAAAAGACTTAGCGGGTAAAAAGGTGCGCGTTTTTGGTAAAACAGTTGGTGAGTTTATTACTGCCGTTGGGGCAGGGCCGACTTTATTGTCTGGTGCAGAGCAATACCTTGCCTATCAAAGAGGCACTGTTGACGCAGGCTTAAGCGGCATTTTAGCTATTAAATCACGTAAGCTTTATCAACTAATGCCATCCATTACCTTAACTCGCCATGCTGACGTTGAGTTTGTCTCATTGATTAATGAGCAGCGCTGGAATGACTTAAGCACGGAACAACAAAGTATCCTAACCCAAGCCGCGCGTATCGCAGAAAACCAACTTCGCCATGATATTCCACGATTAGAACGCGAAGCCGAGGAATTTGTTGCAGCTCAGCCCAATACAACAGTTATTGAGTTGAGCAAAGAAGAACGTGATAGCTGGCGGGTTGCATCAGCTCCCGTACGTCAACAATTTCTGCAACGCACAGGCAAGCTAGGAGAGCAACTACTCACCGCTGTTGATAAAGTCAATCAACAAATTAGGGAACAACAAGATGCAAACTAATAAACAACCCAACAACAGCATGAATAACATCAGTCAGTTTGCAGGCGGTATTGGCGCAACTTTATTTGTGTTAGTTGCTTTCGCTATTGTCTACGAAGTTATCTCTCGTTATCTACTAGGCTCACCCTCTATTTGGGTAGAAGAGCTTTCCTTACTTGCACAAGTATGGGCGACCTATTTGGGCGCATCCTTCGTTCTTAAAGAAGGTGCGTTATTAAAAATTGAACTCGTAGCTGAACGGTTTGGCTACTTTGGGAAACTTATTAGTGCTTGGACTGGGTTACTCGTTATCGCTTTAGTCAGTGCCATTGTGGTTATTTTAAGCATTGAGTCTTTATTGGAAAGTTTAACTCATAGCCGCGCATCTGCCAGTTTATTGGTTCTGCCAAGCTGGGTAGTTGAGCTATCGCTACCTGTTGGTTTCTCATTATTATTTTTACAGTCTTTAGTTGAAATTTACATTTTAGCTACGCAAGGTATTAAGGATCAGCAAGCATGACGACTGCATTAATTATTTTACTGTGCTTGTGGATTTTGCTGTTAATCGGCGTTCCTATTGCATTTTGTTTTGTACTGGTTGCTATTGTCATGCTATGGCAATTAGGCATCCCATTAGCGGCTGTGCCAATTAACCTTATTAGTGGGGTTGATAGCTTTATTTTGCTCTCTGTTCCCTTATTCTTATTAATGTCGAATATTCTATTGCGCGGTGGTGTCGGGAAAGATTTATTTTCTGCAATGCAAAGCTGGGTAGGGCACTGGAAAGGCGGTTTAGGCATTGCCACTATTTTATCCTGCGCACTCTTTTCTGCTATTTGCGGTTCCTCTGTGGCAACTTCCGCAACCATTGGCAATGTAGCTATTGGTGAAATGACTTCTCGTGGTTATCAGCGTCGTTTTGTTTTTGGCTTATTGGCAGCAGGCGGAACCTTAGGCATATTAATTCCACCCTCCATTCCATTAATTATTTATAGCTCCATTACTGAAGACTCCATTGTCGATCTTTTCTTAGCGGGCTTAATACCTGGTTTATTATTAACAGGGTTATTTATTGCTTACTGTTTTATTCATGCATTATTTGACAAAAATGCAGTAAGCCTTAAGAAAGCCAGCCGTCAAGAACGCCTAGTAAGTAGCTTTCGTGCGTTACCCTCTGTGCTCTTGGCGCTATTAATTATTAGCGGTATTTATACAGGTGCATTCACCCCAACAGAAGCGGCGGGCGTAGGAACCATTGCAGCATTAATTATAGTGCTGTGCATGAAACGTTTAAGCTGGGCAGATTTCAAACTGGCCTGCATGGATAGCTTACGCACTACAGTTACGCTGTTTTTGATTATTGTAGGAGCAAAGCTATTTAGCCATGCGGTGGCGCTTTATGATATTCCTCAAGAAATTACAGCAACTATTGTTGAGGTATTCTCTAGCCCAACAGGTTTCTTAATTGTCGTAGGCATCATTGTTTTAATTATGGGATTGTTCTTAGAGTCTGTTTCTCTACTCATGTTGATGATCCCCATTCTGTTACCCGCTTTAAATGCCATGGGAATTGACCGCATTTGGTTTGGCATTTTATTCGCCATCTTAATTGAGTTTGCTTTAATTACCCCGCCTGTTGGCATGAATCTGTTTGTCATTCAAGCCGTAGGTAAAGGCTCTTTAGCAGAAGTCTCTAAAGGCGTTATTCCGTTCTTTTTTGTAATGCTACTGGCCTTAATTTTGGTGTACTTATTTCCTGTTATTGCAGTTGGCATTTTATAAATTCAAAAGGCGCTGTAAAAAGCGCCTTTTGTTTCACGTGAAACACTGCTTATAAATCAATAATATCTTTATCTTCAAGATCCATAATAGCCATCATTCCTGGGCAATGGCTGATACAAAATGGCAGTTTACTCGTTAATACCGCCACTTGTGGTGTTACGCCACACGCCCAAAAAACAGGTAGATCACCCTCTTGGATAACTGGCGCGTCACCAAAGTCCGGCTGCTCAATATGGTTTATGCCAAGAAATTCAGGATTACCTATATGTACAGGACTGCCATGCGTTTTGCTATAGCGCGCTGTAATTCTGACAGCATCAGCTACTTGATGCGCAGGAATGGAGCGCATTGATACCACCATTTTACCTCGCATACCCTCAGCTTCTGCGCAATCAATATTGGAGATATACATAGGCACATTACGCTGAGCATCAATATGGCGAATAGCAATACCCTGTTGCTGCAAAGCAGTTTCAAAACTAAATGAACAGCCGAAGAGAAAACTTACTAAATCTTCTCGCCAATAACGGCTAACATCTGCTACTAAATCTTGAGTTAACTTTCCATCTTGATAAATACGATAGGCTGGCAGGTCAGTGCGGATATCACCTTGAAACAATGCACTGCTAGTTGCTCCCGTATCAAATACATCAAGAAGCGGACAGGCAATAGGATTACGCGTTGCAAAAAGCAGAACTTTCCACGCGTCTTCTTTAGGTACAATGATTAAATTGGCTTGAATCCAGCCTTGCGCCATGCCTGATGTAGGGCCAAGATAGCCCTCTCTACAAGCGGCTCTAACTTGAGCTGGGGTTGCACTTTGTAGCTGCGGCATCAAATTGTGCGGGTTCATAACTATCTCAGGCAAAGGTAAAGCCTAAGCGTATCTAGTTAAAGACTAGGTTATATAGTCAACCAAGGTTGTAATTTACCAATAAAACGCTAGCAACTTAGCAGGAAATGTTTCACGTGAAACCTTATGAAGGCAACACGCGAAACAATACTTTAAATAATGAATCCGTAAATCTGGAAGGCTAACCAGCCAAGCAATGCACCAAATGGAAGGTCAATCAAATAATGCTGCTTAGTAAAGATACAAGATAAGGCAATCAAAACAGGGAATAAAATAACGCCATAACCGAGAGTAGGGAAGGCAAAAAGTGCTGTCAACGTAGCTACAGAAACGTGCATCGATGGAAAACAATTTGATGGCGCATCAAATTTTTGAACAAAAAGTAAAAACCGTTCTGAGAGATTTTTTCCCGTAACCTGAGTACGCCAATGATCAGGCGCAGCAACTGGATACAAAAAGAAACAGGTCATCTGCATTACCAATAAACAAATAAAGGTAAAGGCAATCATCAAAAATTGGCGAGCATCAGTTACAACCCAGTTGAGATACAAAATCGCAGGATAATAAAGAAAACTATAAATCCAAGCCCATGAGGACCAGAAAGGGATTTTTTCATCCAACTTTGAATGGTATTTTTTTACTTCTTTTATCGGGTGGCGTTGGGTAAAAAAGTAAAATTGATAAACCCCTACAATCAAAATGACGCTCAATATAAGCTGTACTACATAATCCATCGCGTGCATGTGTTTACATCCTTAAGTAAATAAGCATGCTCACTGTGCCTTAACTTTGTAAAAACTCAAATTATTTTTACTAAATTTGGACTCTATTTAACCTAAAGCAAGATTTCCACGGCCCTCGAGCTAATACTCGGCTTAACTTATTTTAATAATTAAATGCGCTGTTAAGCCTTGTTGTTTATTTCTTTCTAAAGCTAATTGCGCATCATGATGTTCGCAAATAGCACGCACAATAGCTAATCCTAAACCACAGCCTTGTTGTTCTTGGCTGTTGCGCCAAAAACGCTGTTGCATTTGTTCAATAGTAGAATCATCAATACCTTTACCTATATCAGCCACAGAGAACACCACAGAGTTTTCCTGTTGTTCAAGTGAAAGCAGTACCTTGGTATTTTCTTGGCTATAGCGTAGCGCATTTTCTAGTAAGTTTCGTAAAGCAATGACAGCTAATGTTTCTGGTATTTGAATGTTAACGGGCCGCTCTATTTGATTATCAATACTAATTCGAGCATATCCTTGAGTACCGACTAAAGCCGCCATAGCTTGCCGAACAATTTGCTCTGGCGTACTGTTTTCTACTTCGGCTAAATAATCTTGACGATTTTCTACCCGCGCTAGCAGCAATAATTGCTCGATCATGCGCTGCATCCGTTCAACACCTTGCTCCGCTTTTTCCAATGCCGTATTCGCAGTTTCGCCTTGGGTCATTTGAGCAATTTGCAGGTGTGTTTTTATGGCAGTTAATGGCGTGCGTAACTCATGTGCTGCATCATCAGTAAAACGCCGCTCACGATCAAGCACCACTCCAATACGTGTCAACAAATGGTTTAAGGAAACAACAAAAGGGCGTAGCTCGGCTGGCACAGAACGTACTTTAATTTCTGACATATCATCGGCTTTTCGGTTTGTCAGCATTTGCCCTAAGCGACGTAATGGATACAAACCTTGCCCAATTCCCAACCAAATAAGCACCAAACTGCCAATAAGGGCTAACAGAACGGGAAATGCCCCAGCAAATACAATCGCATTTTCTAAGGTTTCCCGTTCCGTCATCTCATCTGCTGTGGTGATAATTAACGAGCCTTGTTGTACTGAAAAGGTACGCCAGCGGCCATCAGGCAAGCTAACTTCATGAAAGCCTAATAACTGATTAGTATTGAGTGCATCATTGGGTGAGCGCGAAGTTTGTACTATCACTTCACCACGCACAGAGCGCACCTGACACGCTAAGCCAATGGGTACACCAAGATTTTCAGAGGGAAAAGGAAAGCTTTGATTATTAAATAATGTAGGCGGTAACTGAGATACTAAACCAGCCACCATTTGTGCTGAGGATTCTAATCGATCATCTAAGGCTGAGGATATTTCACGACGTAAATCACCCTGCAACCAAAGCGCCGACAAACTCCATAAGGCAATGAAAGTTCCACCAAGAATCAGCAACAAACGGCGGCGTAAACTCATGGTTTATTACCCAATCTAAATCCTAAGCCACGTACAGTTTCAATAATGCTGTTTCCTAATTTTCTGCGCAGATTGTGAATATGTACGTTTACAGCGTTACTTTCCACACCATCACTGAAACCGTATAACGAGTCCTGTAACTGCTCAGCGCTTAAAATATGCCCTGGATTTTGCATGAGCGACACCAATAACGCTTGCTCACGCCGTGAAAGCTTGACTGTTTCGCCCTGCAATTTTACTTCACAACTGGCAGGATCATAGGTTAAAGCACCATACTCCATTATATTTACAGCGCGACCGCTCATGCGTCGTTGTAAAGTATGCAAACGAGCAGCCAACTCGCGTAAATCAAAAGGTTTTAACAGGTAATCATCCGCTCCTGCTTGTAAACCAGAAACACGCTGATTTACTGAATCGCGCGCGCTTAAAATCAGTACAGGTAAGCTTTCACCTTGCTGGCGTAAACGATTTAACAGGCTTAAGCCATCTTCATCAGGCAGCCCTAAATCTAAGATCATGGCATCAAAGCTAGCTACAGAAAGTGCTTGCGCACCTGCCGCTGCGGTTTTTACGTGATCTACAGTAAAGCCTTGAACTGACAGTCCTGTCATAATGCCGTCAGCAATTAATGAATCATCCTCTATCAGTAGCACATGCATAGACAAAGCCTCATTTGCGTAATTCTGTCGATTATGATTGTAGACTGTTAACTGCTGATTAAATGACTACTTTGATCACTAACAGGTTATCTTAATAAACCGTTAACTTCCCATGGTGATCATGCAAAAACGTTGAATTTTTATAGGTGCACAATGCCTCGGTTTTTTCTTGCATTCTTACTACTGTGGGTTTATAGCGCGCAAGCTTCTTTGCCAATGCTTGAACAACATGATTTCTTGCCTGTGGAAGAAGCATTTAAGTTTGAATTTGACCCTAAAAACGCACAGCAAATAAAGTGGGATATTGCGCCTGGTTACTATTTATATAGCCATCGCACGGGTATTCGCGATGAGCAAGGTAACCTTATTCCCTTAAATATGCCTGAAGGGATCCCTTATAGCGATGAATTTTTTGGTGATAGCACTATTTATCGCTATAACCTCAATCTAAACTTACCTGAACAACTGCCTGAAAACTACACTATTGTTTGGCAAGGCTGCTCAGAAAAAGGACTGTGTTACCCGCCACAAGCGTTTGATGTCGATAGCACTACATCATCCGCGAATAATTTAGCAGAAGATCAATCTATCGCTGAGCGTTTAGCTAACTCCAGCTTATTTGTAAATGTCCTATTCTTGTTTGGCATGGGCTTATTACTGGCCTTTACCCCTTGCACCTTGCCAATGATTCCTATCCTCACCAGCGTTATTGGTGGCAATAAGCTTGGAGGCTGGAGCGGGGCGCGTTATGGCTTAGCTTTTGTTTTACCTATGGCTATTATCTATGCTGGCTTAGGTGTTCTAGCAGCATCACTCGGTAAAAGCTTACAAGCCATGTTGCAACAAACTTGGCTTCTGGTTCCTTTCGCTACGCTCTTTATTATTCTAGCTATTGCTCAATTTGGCATTTTTCGCTTGGAGTTACCGGCCTTTATTCGTGACCGATTATCCGCCTTAGACAGCAAACAAACGGGCGGCAAATATATTGGCGCTATGGTGATGGGGGCATTATCTGCCGTTTTAGTTGGCCCTTGTATGACAGCGCCATTAGCCGGCGTTCTACTCTATATTGCACAAACAGGTAATGCCACAACAGGCGCTCTAGCGCTCTTTGCGCTGGGCATTGGCATAGGCACGCCGTTATTATTGGCCATTAGCTTTGGTACTCGCTGGCTGCCTAAACCTGGCGACTGGATGGAAACTGTTAACCATGTATTTGGTTTTGCACTGCTTGCTGCAGCTATTTTTGTTCTGCGTGCCATTCTTGATGAGAATATCGTACTGGGCTTATGGGCTGTCTGGTTGTTAGGTGTTGCTGTATTTTTTGCTAAAAATAACCTCTCAGGCCGTAAAAAAACTCTCTTTCAATACCTAGGCGTATTATTGGGTATGTGGAGTGCCATTATGTTACTCGGCTTTGCGGCAGGTGGTGTCGATCCTCTCAAACCTTTAGCACAATGGCAGACGGCTAGCAGCTCTCCATCAAGCACCACCAGCACCTTGAATAAAGATCATAAAATTACGTCTGTAAGTGAGCTTAAACGCCAGCTAGAACAAGCACGTAATAACAAGCAATGGGCATTAATCGACTTCTACGCTGACTGGTGCGTATCATGCAAAATTATGGAGCGCGATGTATTTGGCAATCCACAAGTAATCAACGCACTACAAGATGTTGTTATCATAACCTTTGATGTAACCGATGGCACAGATGAGCAAAATGCCTATATGAAAGAAGTGGGCGTATTCGCACCTCCATCTATCTTGTTTTTCGCCCCAGACGGTAATGAGAAGCGAGCAGGGCGGATTACTGGCGAAGTCAATGCGCAACAGTTTTTAACCCACCTAAAACAAATTCAACAATAGGGCTAGGCAGTGCTAACTATTAATCTGGGTCCCATTGCATTACCTGTTAACTTGGCGCTGCTGTATTTAGGTTTCTTTTGCGCTTGGTTAGTGGGCTGCTGGTTAGGCTACAAAGAAAAAAAGAATCCAGAACCTGCGCTATTTAACATTCTCATCTTAGGTGCTTTAGGCGCACGTGTGGCTTTTGTTGTAGAGTACTTTGAACATTACAACGTAGATATTTGGAAAGTCATTGATATCCGTGATGGCGGCTTTTCTCTGCCTTTCGGTATCATAACTGGATTGTTGGTCACAGCTTATTATCTTTGGCACAAAACTAATATCCGCCGCCCACTGTCTATTGCCCTTACAGTGGGGATAGCTATCTGGGCGGGTGGTATGGCTCTTGTAAATGCCTTTGAAAACAGCCAGCAGTTACCCGATATCGCCCTTAGGGATTTGCAAGGTAAACCGCTAAACTTGCAAGACCTAAAAGGTAAACCTTTAGTTGTTAATTTGTGGGCTACTTGGTGTCCCCCTTGTCGACGAGAAATGCCAGTGTTAGAGAAAGCACAAAAAATGCACCGAGACATTACCTTTGTTTATTTAAATCAAGGTGAAGGGCAACAGGAAGTACAGTTATTTTTGCAACAACAAGGCTTAACATTAGAAAATATTTTTTTCGATGGTAATGCTCGCGCTGGGCAACATGTTGGCTCTAGATCATTACCTACAACACTATTTTATTCAAAGGATGGACAGCTTAAGCACAGCCATTTAGGAGAATTATCGGCTGGTAGTTTGGCTCACGCATTATCCTTTATACAACCATCTTTAAAACATGAGGACATTCAATGAAACACCAATTACTTGTCTCTGCTCTAGCCATGGCGCTAGCACTTCCAAGTTTTGCTAACACAAAAGATCACCCAGCGCCGATTAAAGCTATGCAAGAACGCGGTGTTGAAATTCTAGATACCTTTGATGCGCCAAGTGGCCTAAAAGGCTACACTGGTATTTATCAAGGCCGTCCTTTAGCGCTCTATGTTACTTCTGATGGCAAGCACGCATTAATTGGTAGCTTACTGAATGACAAAGCAGAAGATTTGACAGGCCCTATTCTTCAAGAAAAAGTATCTCGCCCGCAAGGCGAAGCCTTCTGGAAAGAATTAGAAACCACAAACTGGATTAAAGAAGGCTCTGACAAAGCAGACAAAATTGTTTATGTCTTTACAGATCCTAACTGCCCCTATTGCAAACGCTTCTGGAATAGCGCTCAACCATGGGTTACTGCTGGAAAAGTACAGCTTCGCCATGTTGTCGTTGGTATTTTAAGCGAAAGCAGCCAGAAAAAAGCAGGCTATATTTTAACTGCAAAAGATAAAACACAAGCTTTAACTGGCAACGAAAGTGGTAAACAGCCAGCTAAAGAAACAGCGTTAACGGATGAAATGAAACAGCTACTGCAAACGAATATGAACATGATGCAAAAAATGGGCGCCAATGGCACCCCAGCCATTTTCTACAAGGATTCAACGGGCATGTTGCAAATGCAACCTGGTATGCCTAATCCAGAAATGCTCGTGCAAATGTTTGGTGAGTTACCTAAAAAGTAATTTCTCTCTAAGCTCTACATCAAGCGCTTAACGCGCTTGATGTACCGCATCTGCCAGCTCTTGGCACAACTGCAACACCTCTGTTACAGCCTGCTTACTGGACTCGGCTTGCCCAATCTTATTAACAAGCGCTGAACCTACCACCACACCATCAGCTCGTTTTGCAACTTCTGCTGCATGCTCAGGCGTTCGAATACCAAAACCTATGCATACTGGTAACTCTGTATGCCGACGTAAGCGCGTAACCGCTTCTTCAACTTGCGCCATAGTCGCCGAGCCAGCGCCTGTTACACCAGCTACAGATACGTAATAGACAAAACCTGAACTGTTATTAAGTACTACAGGTAAGCGCTTGTCATCTGTTGTCGGCGTCGTTAAACGAATAAAATCTAAGCCTGCTTGTTGAGCTGGATCGCAGAAGTCATCATTATGCTCAGGCGGTAGATCCACCACAATCATGCCATCTACACCAGCCTGTAAAGCATCTTGAATAAAACGAGCGGTGCCATAACACTCGATGGGATTAAAGTAGCCCATTAAAACAACTGGGGTATGCTGATTTTCTTGACGAAATTCAGCCACCATTTGCAAAGTCTTAGCCAGGGTTTGACCATTATTTAATGCCCTAATATTAGCCAACTGAATCGCAGCACCATCTGCCATAGGGTCAGTAAAAGGCATACCTAGCTCAATAACGTCTGCTCCTGACTTGGCTAAGCCTTTTAAAATAGCTAATGAACTCGAATAATCAGGATCACCCGCTGTAACAAAGGTCACCAAGGCTGCACGATTGGTTTCTTTAAGTGCTGAAAAACAGCTTTGTAAACGACTCATGCTTGCGCCTCCTGTTGTGCAACATAATGCATTACTGTTTGCATATCCTTATCACCACGTCCTGATAAGTTAACCACCATGATATGGTCTTTAGGTAACTGAGGAGCGCGCTTAAACATTTCAGCCAACGCATGAGATGACTCTAGTGCTGGAATAATACCTTCTAAACGGCAACATTGATGAAAGGCAGCTAAGGCTTCATCATCTTTAATTGCGCAATACTCAACCCGCCCAATGTCATTTAACCATGAATGTTCTGGTCCAATACCAGGATAATCTAACCCAGCAGATACAGAATGTGCGTCAATAATTTGTCCATCTTCATTTTGCAATAAATAGGTTCTATTACCATGCAAAACACCTGGTTTTCCACCTTTTAAACTAGCTGCATGCTTACCTGTTTCTATACCTAAACCAGCTGCTTCAACGCCAATAATTTTTACACCTTGATCGTCTAAAAAAGGATGGAATAAGCCCATAGCGTTTGAACCACCACCAATACAGGCAACTAAACTATCGGGCAAACGACCTTCTTGTTCTGCTAATTGAGCACGCACTTCCTTACCAATAACAGCCTGAAAGTCACGAACCATAGCCGGGTAAGGATGAGGGCCTGCTACTGTGCCAATCAAATAAAACGTGCTATCTACATTAGTTACCCAATCACGTAGCGCTTCATTCATCGCATCTTTTAAAGTACCTGTTCCAGCAGTAACTGGAATAACCTCAGCACCCAATAATTTCATACGAAAAACGTTAGCTTGCTGACGATCAATATCTGTACTACCCATATAAATAACGCATTGCAAGCCAAAACGAGCGGCCACTGTAGCTGTAGCTACACCATGCATACCTGCACCTGTTTCGGCAATAATACGTTTTTTACCCATGCGTTTTGCTAATAATATCTGCCCAATGCAGTTATTAATTTTATGCGCGCCTGTATGGTTTAACTCCTCACGTTTTAAGTAAATTTTTGCCCCACCGCAAAACTCAGTTAAGCGCTGCGCATAATAAAGAGGGCTTGGGCGGCCAACATAATCACGCTGAAAATAAGCCAGCTCAGCAATAAACTGCGGATCATTTTTAGCTTTTTCGTATTCACGACCTAAATCTAAAATTAATGGCATAAGTGTTTCAGCCACATACTGGCCACCGAACTTACCAAATAAACCACGTGTATCGGGTCCATTACTAAAGGAGCGCATAAAATTACCTATTAAAAAGCTAAAACTGATTGCTAACCAACTTAAGTCATTTACGCAATAAAAAAAAGCGATAAGATTGCATAAATATGTTAGGAAAACTCACATGAAAAATCCTTATCAGCTCCCCCCATTAAATGCTCTAAAAGCTTTTGAAGTAGCCGCCAGATTAGAGAGCGTAAGCCTTGCAGCTTATGAATTAAATGTAACGCATGGCGCTGTTAGTCGACAGATTAAACAGTTAGAAGAAAGCTTATCTATCCAATTATTTCGTAAGCTAGGCCGTGGTATAAAACTCACAGAAGAAGGGCAGCGCTTATTCACCAGCTGTCATAGTGCTTTTGCTGATATTTCAAAAACTTGCCAAGACTTACAGCACCAACAGCAACAAGCACCTTTTGTGCTCGCCTGCCCAGGTAGCTTACTAGCACGCTGGTTAATCCCACGTTTAGGGCAACTGCAAAAGGATATGCCTAGCCTACAATTGCAATTAGTGACACATGAAGGAGATGACTCTTTCTATAACAGCCATCAAGCCATTGATGCTTATTTGGTTTTTAGCCCTAAAAACTATCCTAAAACAATGCAAGCCTTTGAAATCTGCTCAGAAGAAATAGGGCCAGTAGTGAGCCCTAGCTATATTGCAAAACAACCTTTTTTGCTGCAAAACCCTTATCAATTAGTCGAAGAAAAGCTGCTTTATACAGACTCTAGATTACAGGCTTGGCCGCAATGGGCAGCAGTAACAGGTATTGATTTTCAGCAACTTAAGTTCAGTCAAGGGTTTGCCCATTTATACTATTTATTAGAGGCTGCTGTGGCTGGTTTAGGTATCGCCATCGCCCCTAAACTACTGGTCAACGACGATATTTCTAGGGGTCGTCTACAAGCACCTTGGGGCTTTCAAAAAACTGATAATAGTCTAGTTCTGCTCACTCCTACTCAAACAAAAGATGAAAGATCGATACAGTTCGCAATATGGTTAAGGCAAAGCATTGACAATAAAAACTAAAACAGCAACTCACACTATCCTTTAGCCTGCTGTAAAGCGATTACTCTTGACAAGGCGCAGGACTGATCGTAACTTTTCAAACGATCGTTTCATAAGTTTGTTTGAATTTAAAAATCATTAACGCATGCGGCCGCGCTTTCTAGGTCGCCACCAATTAGAGACATTCTGTAGAGGATTACTACTATGCCTGATTACAAGGCGCCCTTGCGCGATATTCGTTTCGTTCGTGAAGAATTATTAGGTTTTCAAGCCCATTACGAGCAACTTGGCTACGAAGAAGCCACTCCCGATATGGTTGATGCCATTCTTGAAGAAGGCGCAAAGTTTTGCGAACAAGTCATTGCTCCGCTAAACCGTGTTGGCGATATGGAAGGCTGTAAGTGGTCAGCTGAAGGTGTTACAACACCAACAGGCTTTAAAGAAGCCTATAACCAATATGTAGAAGGCGGCTGGCCAAGCATGACTCACGAACCACAATACGGTGGTCAGGGTCTACCTTCCTCATTGGGTATGTCTATTAGTGAAATGGTTGGCCAAGCTAACTGGTCATGGGGCATGTATCCTGGTCTATCACACGGTGCTATGAATACTATCTATGTGCATGGTGATGAGCAGCAAAAACAAACCTATCTCACTAAGCTGATCTCAGGTGAGTGGACAGGCACTATGTGCTTAACTGAGCCGCACTGTGGTACAGACTTAGGTTTATTACGTACCAAAGCTGAACCACAAGCAGATGGTTCTTATAAAGTTACTGGCACTAAAATCTTTATTTCAGCAGGCGAGCACGATATGGCAGGTAACATTGTACATATCGTATTAGCCCGTCTACCTGATGCCCCCAAAGGCACTAAAGGTATTTCACTCTTTATCGTTCCTAAATTCTTACCTAATGCTGATGGCAGTGTTGGTGAGCGCAATGGCGTTAACTGCGGCTCGCTGGAACATAAAATGGGCATCCATGGCAACGCAACCTGCGTAATGAACTTTGACGGCGCCACAGGCTATTTAATTGGTGAGCCGAACAAAGGGCTAAATGCCATGTTCGTATTTATGAACACCGCACGCTTAGGCACAGCATTACAAGGTTTAGCTCACTCAGAAGTAGCTTTCCAAGGCGCTATTGCTTATGCCAAAGAACGCTTACAAATGCGTGCGCTAACAGGACCTAAAGAACCAGAAAAACCAGCAGACCCAATTATCGTGCATCCTGATGTACGCCGCATGCTATTAACTATCAAAGCCTTTACAGAAGGCAACCGTGCACTGCTTTACTACGCATCACAACAAGCTGACATCATGATTGCGGGTAAAACCGAAGAAGAGCGTGCAGCGGCTGATGTAATGCTAGGCCTGTTAACACCTATTGCTAAAGCCTTTATGACTGAAACTGGCTTTGAAGCAGCTAACCATGGTGTTCAAGTATTTGGTGGTCATGGTTATATTGCTGAGCATGGCATGGAGCAAAACGTGCGCGACAGCCGTATCTCATGCTTATATGAAGGCACTACTGGTATCCAAGCCTTAGATTTGCTAGGTCGTAAAATTCTTATGACTCAAGGCGAATCGTTAAAAGCATTCACTAAGGTTATTCATAAATTCTGTAAGGCAAACGAAGAAAACGATGCTATCAAAGGCTACGTTGACGAGCTTGTTAAGCTGAACAAAGAATGGGCTGATACCACCATGAAAATTGGTATGGGCGCAATGAAAAACCGTGATGAAGTCGGTGCCGCTGCTGTTGACTACTTAATGTACTCAGGCTATGTATGCCTTGCTTACTTCTGGGCTGATATCGCACGTGTTGCTGCAGAAAAACTCGCTGCTGGCACCAATGAAGAAAGCTTCTATAAAGCTAAGCTACAAACTGCACGCTTCTATTACGATCGTATTCTACCTCGTACACGTGCACATTTAGCGGCCATTACCTCAGGTTCAGACAACCTGATGGAAATGGACGTAGACAACTTTGCATTAAGTTACTAATAAGTCGTTACATAAAGAAACCCGCTATCTAGCGGGTTTCTTTTTATTTAAAACTAAAGTCATAAAAATAGTCATAAAAAAGATTTATAGTATAGTTTTAGTTCTAAATTTTAAGCCCCATTACCGATAAGAAGGACAACAATATGGCTGACTACATTGCCCCATTAAAAGATATGAACTTCCTTTTACATGAAGTTTTTGACATTGCAAAACTATGGCAACAGCTTCCTGCATTAGCTGATGTCGTTGATGCACAAACTGCAAGTGCTATTTTAGAAGAAGCAGGCAAAGTAACAGCTGGAACTATTGCACCTTTAAATCGTTCAGGAGATGAAGAAGGCTGTCGCTGGACAGAGCAACAAGTATTTACACCAAAAGGTTTTCCCCAAGCATTTAAAACCTACGCTGAAGGCGGTTGGGTAGGTATAGGCGGCGATCCCCAATTTGGTGGTATGGGCATGCCTAAAATAATCAGCGCCCAAGTTGAAGAAATGATGAACTCTGCCAGCTTATCTTTCGGTCTTTACCCAATGCTCACATCGGGTGCTTGCCTTGCAATTCACGCCCATGCCAGCGAAGAATTAAAAAATCGTTATCTGCCGAATATGTACAGCGGCCAATGGGCAGGCTCTATGTGCTTAACCGAACCTCATGCTGGAACAGACCTTGGTTTAATTCGCACCAAAGCTGAACCTCAAGCAGACGGTAGCTACAAAATTACAGGAACTAAAATTTTCATTACAGGTGGTGATCACGATCTAACCGAAAATATTATCCACCTTGTCCTCGCTAAACTGCCTGATGCTCCAGCCGGGTCCAAAGGTATTTCTCTATTTTTAGTACCCAAAAAACTAGTCAACAGTGACGGTTCACTAGGCGAAGCTAATAAGGTTAGTTGCGGTTCGCTTGAGCACAAAATGGGTATTCAAGCCTCAGCCACCTGTGTAATGAACTTTGATAATGCTACAGGCTATATAATTGATGCGCCTAATAAAGGCTTGGCCGCCATGTTCACTATGATGAACTATGAGCGTTTAGGTGTAGGCATCCAGGGATTAGCTGTGGGAGAGCGCTCTTATCAAAGTGCGATTGAATATGCCCGCGAACGTATTCAAAGCCGAGCACCTACAGGCCCAGTTGCTAAAGATAAGGCTGCTGATCCGATTATTGTTCACCCAGATGTCCGTCGCATGCTGCTTACTATGAAAGCATTAAACGAAGGTGGACGCGCTTTTTCTAGCTATGTTGCAATGCAACTTGATATTGCCAAATACAGCCCTGATGAAACAGCTCGCCAACAAGCCGAACAAATGGTGGCACTACTTACTCCTGTAGCAAAAGCATTTTTAACTGATATGGGCTTAGAAACCACTGTTCATGGGCAACAAATATTCGGTGGCCATGGTTTTATTCGTGAATGGGGTCAAGAGCAGCTTGTTCGCGACTGCCGTATTACTCAGATATATGAAGGCACAAACGGCATTCAAGCGCTGGACTTAGTTGGACGAAAAATTGTTGCAAATGGAGGTACTTTCTACCAAAGCTTTATTGAAAGAATCTTATCGTTTATTCAAGCCCACCAGCCCCATCTTGCAGAGTTTACACAACCCCTACAGGCTGCGGTGGATAATCTAACCGATTTAACACAATGGTTATTAGCTCAAGCAAAACAAAACCCTAACGAAATAGGAGCAGCCTCTGTTGAGTATCTACATGTATTTGGTTATACCGCCTATGCTTACATGTGGGCGCGTATGGTAAAAGCGGCACAAGGCAAAGAGCAGGACAGCTTCTACCAAAACAAGATAAATACAGCTCGCTTCTATTTTAACCGACTATTACCGAGAATTTATTCACTCACTTTAACCATTAAAGCAGGCAGTGAAACCTTATATTTATTGGCTGAAGAAGACTTTTAAAGTTTTTTGTAAGTCTTAGCTTACAAAATGTATCGGGATTAGCCACTACCGAAACATAGATCGTATTAGTAATATGGCAGCCATAGGGATTGAGGCAGGAAGCCGAAGCTTGCAAGGATAAGCAAGCTAGTCAGGATGACCAATCGCAAGGATGTTACAAGGAATAAGGATTGAGGCAGGATGCCGAAGCTTGCAAGGATAAGCAAGCTAGTCAGGATGACTAATCGCAAGGATGTTACAAGGAATAAGGATTGAGGCAGGATGCCGAAGCTTGCAAGGATAAGTAAGCTAGTCAGGATGACCAATCGCAAGGATGTTACAAGGAATAAGGATCAGGCAGGAGCCAAAGCTTGCAAGGATAAGCAAGCTACGTCAGGATGACGGATCACAAGGAAGTAAGGATACAGTCTACCAACCCCACTTCGGTGGGGTTTTCTTATTTTAGGCTAGAAAATAAAAAACACTCCTTCACAGACCTAAAATAACAGTAGTCATCCTGAGTCTAGTTATCTGTAGGCATAAAAAAAGCCGCCTCAGATTGAGGCGGCTTAGGACAAGTAAGGAAGCAGTCTACCAACCTTCTTGTTCGGAAGTTTACAATAGCTATATTAAATCGAAAAAACATAAATATTTCAACTTAATAGATGTATCAGAATAAAACTAAATTGATTGACATCTATAAACAAAATGATGTAAGTCAATTTTCTTAAACTACACTTTAATATCAATATTAAAATAATAATCTATAATATTAAGCATAAAAAATCTATATCTAACAATGAGTTAGGAATTTATTTCAACTTTATCCTATATATAATCACAATATCTGATAGATCTATTTAGTTTATCGATAGACTAAACTTTAATACATAATTATAAATGACACCCAGTCCCCTTAAGCCCACAATAACCATTTGGATTCTTAGCTAAGTATTGCTGATGATAATCTTCCGCATAGTAAAACTTAGGTGCCATAGTAATTTCAGTAGTAATCTCTCCATACCCCATTTTGACTAAGGTTTGAGCAAATTGGTTAGCTGTTGATTTAGCCAGAGCCAACTGCTCTGTATTAGCACAATAAATAGTCGAACGATACTGAGTGCCAACATCATTTCCCTGTCGCATGCCCTGTGTTGGGTTATGTGACTGCCAGAAACACGCCAATAGCTGATACACCTCTATTACTTCAGGATCAAATACCACCATGACTACTTCAGTATGGCCTGTGCCTCCAGAACACACTTCTTCATAGACAGGATTTGGCGTTAAACCTCCCGCATACCCCACAGCCGTTACCCAAACACCTGGTAGCTGCCAAAACAATCGCTCAGCTCCCCAAAAACAACCCAATCCAAAATAAATAAGCTGCATTTGCTCAGGAAAAGGAGGCACTAAATTGCGCCCAGTCGCAACATGTGGAGAACTTGGTATGATAGGCTCTTTCCGCCCAAGCAAAGCTTGCTCTGAAGTGGGTAAATGCAGCTCACTAAACTGAGTATTTGACATAGTATTACCTACCGAGAAAAACATTAGTTAAGAGACCAAGGAAGAACTTAAGGTTACTCGTGCGTTTTTGCTTAAGCTTTGCGACAATAAATTACTTTATTTAATGGACGCTGTTATGACTGCTCTGAAAAATGATAGATTTCTTCGCGCCCTACTGAAACAACCAGTAGACGTAACTCCTGTTTGGATGATGCGTCAAGCTGGACGTTACCTTCCAGAATACCGCGCTACTCGTGAACGTGCTGGTAATTTCATGAATTTATGCATGAATCCAGAAATGGCTTGTGAAGTTACTATACAACCACTAGAGCGTTATCCTTTAGATGCTGCCATCTTATTTTCAGACATCTTAACTATACCTGACGCAATGGGTTTAGGTCTGTATTTTGAAACAGGCGAAGGCCCTAAATTTCGCAAAGTAACAGATACAGCACAAGCCATTGAAGCCTTACCTATTCCAGACCCTGACAAAGATTTAGGCTATGTTATGGATGCTGTCCGTACAATTCGTCGGGAATTAAATGGCCGTGTTCCCTTAATTGGATTTTCAGGTAGCCCTTGGACACTGGCAACCTATATGGTGGAAGGCGGTTCCTCAAAAGACTTTCGCAAATGCAAAGCATTAATGTATAACGACCCAAAAGCTATGCATATGTTGTTAGACAAACTAGCTCAATCAGTCACCAGCTACCTAAATGCGCAAATTCTTGCTGGGGCGCAAGCAGTACAGATTTTTGATAGCTGGGGCGGAAGTTTATCTGATGATGCTTATAAACATTTCTCACTAGCCTACATGCAAAAAATTGTAAAAGGCCTGATTCGTGAACATGAAGGTCGACGTGTTCCAGTGATTTTATTCACCAAAGGTGGCGGTTTATGGCTAGAAGACATGGCTGAAACCGGTGTAGAAGCACTTGGCTTAGACTGGACATGCAATATTGGCAAAGCGCGCGCTCGCGTTGGCGATAAAGTAGCCCTTCAAGGCAATATGGATCCAACCGTACTTTATGCAAGCCCAGCTTCCATTCGTGAAGAAGTAGCGCGTATTCTAGCAAGCTACGGCCACGGAACAGGACATATATTCAACCTTGGTCATGGTATTACTCCACAGGTAGACCCAGCGCATGCAGGCGCCTTTATTAATGCGGTGCATGAACTGTCTGCTAAATACCACGCATAAAATTCAGATAAAAATAAAGCCGCAATAGCGGCTTTATTTTTGCTTAACACTTAACGTACCCGCGCAAAGTCACCTTTCAACGCTACTCCTGCCATAACTGCGCCAGCGTGGCATTCATATTTACTAGTGCTTTTGTAAACCACATTTTTGTAGTTACTGTTTAAGTTCACCACCGCATTGGCACCTGCTGCTTTAGCAGCATTTTGCATATAAATTAAAGCTGACTGTAATGCCCAGCTACACGCCTTTTCATCAGACTTACCAAAAGCATTGGTTTTTTTACTGGTTGAAGCACCAACTTGAACAATTTTTGCGCCTGCAGGTTTAGTGCCAAAATAAAATTTCACAGAACCATCTAATTTACCTGCGGCTGTGGCTTCTGCAATTACATCTTTAATCGTGAGGTAATGTGTAGTGTCACGTGCCTGCGCGGCTACAGGAATCAAAAGTGCTGCGCTAAGTGCTAAAACAAGAGCTTTTTTCATAAGAGTCGCCTCCTCGGCGAGAACGTCACAGGTTAAATTGAACCCTTTAGTTAATGTTCAATTTACGATTAAAGTCGATGCGAATAGTCTCTACCCAACGATTGTAGTTACGGTGAATCATGCCATTTCCATACTTCATGTTATGACTATCTTGATAACGAATAGTGAAATCATGGCTTGAGTAATCAATAACAATAGAAGCATCATGCCTATCTTGTTTATTGTGCTTAGCAAAAATTTGAGTATCCGTTATACGTTGCACATCCCAACGTCGTTCAGACAATACTTCTAATAAAGTGTTCTTCACTTGTGTAGAAGTCAGTTGATAACTTGCAGGAATTTGCGCATGTGGTGTGGTTACAGGTGCCATAACCTTACAAGCTGTTAACGTAATTAAAGCGATTACTAAAAAGACGTTCTTAATCATGCTGACCACCGCTTAAAAATAAGGGACGTATTAACCCCGCCAAAGGCAAAGTTATTATTCATGACGTATTGATTGGTTAACCGTTTAGCACTTGTAAAATAGTCTAAATTGCCACAACGGCTATCGACTTCATTCAAGTTCAACGTAGGTATGTACACATCATGATTCATCATTTCAATGCTAAACCATGACTCTAAAGCACCACAGGCACCTAACGTGTGACCTAGATAACTTTTTTGCGAACTAATTGGCATGCCGCTACCAAACACAGCCTCAGTGGCACAGGTTTCAGCAATATCACCTTGTTCAGTGGCAGTACCATGCCCATTAACATAACCAATGGCAGATGGTTCAAGGCCTGCATCCTGTAGCGCCAGCTGCATTGCAATTGCCATGGTAGCTTGCTCAGGTTTGGTCACATGCGCGCCGTCAGCATTACAGCCAAAACCGACAATTTCAGCATAAATGTGTGCACCGCGGGCTAGTGCATGTTCAAGTTCTTCAAGAACTAAAATACCTGCACCTTCACCAATCACTAAACCATCACGCGATACGTCATAAGGACGAGGATTGGTTTGTGGTTCATCATTACGCAAGCTAGTGGCGTAAAGCGCGTCAAACACCATAGCTTCGGTTGGACAAAGTTCTTCAGCACCGCCAGCTAACATCATAGGAATACGCCCAAACTTAATGGCTTCGTAAGCATAACCGATACCTTGGCTACCACTAGTACAGGCACTAGACGTTGGAATTAAACGGCCTTTTAAGCCAAAGAAAATACTGATATTAGCCGCGGTGGTATGCGGCATCATGCGCACATAGGTATTTGCGTTTAATCCCTCAGAAGCATTGTTAATTAACATGCTACCAAACGCTTTCACATCTTGCGTACTACCTGTAGATGAGCCGCAAGCAACACCCATTATACCAGTTGTGATATCTGTAGAGGTCTGCATACCTGCATCTTTTAATGCACGCTCTGCAGCATACACTGACATACGTGACACAGGTCCCATGCTGCGCAGCTGCTTACGCGTCCAATGGCTTGGGACGACAAAATCATCAATAGGCCCACCTAAGCGTGTATTAAGTTCAGTGTACTGATCCCACTCATGCATGTAGCGAATGCCACTGCGTCCTGCCAACATGTTTTCACTAATGGTTTGCCAGCTATCACCTAGTGAGCAAACACCCCCCATGCCTGTTACTACGACTCGTTTCAATCCATTCATTAGCAAAGCCCACCATTCACCGCAAGTACTTGGCGTGTTATATACGAAGCTTCAGCGGACATTAAAAAGTTAACCGCTGCCGCAACTTCTTCTGGAGTTCCCATACGCTGTGCTGGAATCAGTTTAAGAATTTCATCCACAGGTACATTTTCATCTAGCATCGCGGTATCAATTAACCCTGGCGCAACACAATTGACAGTTATTTTACGTTTTGCTAGCTCAATAGCTAAGGCTTTGGCAGCACCAATAACGCCTGCCTTGGAAGCGCTGTAATTGACTTGACCACGATTGCCTATCAGCCCTGATACCGACGTAATACAGACAATACGCCCTGCGCTACGGCGGCGAATCATCGGCATCATCAGCGGATGCAAGACATTATAAAAACCATCAAGATTAGTGCGCAGCACACTGTCCCAATCTTCATCTGTTAATGCAGGAAAAGCACCATCACGGGTCAATCCTGCATTGCATACTACGCCATACCACGCACCATGCTGTTCAATTGCTTGTTCTACTACAGTGCGTGTTTGTTCGCGATTAGCCACATCAAACTGCAAAATATTCACCGCACGGCCTAATGCACTAATCTCTTGCGCTACAGTTTGCGCTTCAGCCATACCGCTACGGCAATGTAAGCTGATATCAAATCCTGCTTGTGCTAAACGCAATGCAATAGCGCGACCAATGCCACGGCTAGAGCCTGTGACTAATATTCGATTATTCATGGTTGTTCCTCAGCAAAATACTGCTGCACATTAGTTGGGCGATATACGTTAAGGCGTGCTGTTTGGCTAATTGCTTGAGCAGTTAGCCAGCATTCAAATACGCCCATACCGCTCTCGTCTTCTAATGAGCGCTTAGCAGTAATGGTTAATATGCTATTTAAAGGAAAACGATCTACATTGGTTTCAAACCGACGCGTGCCTAATAAAAAGCCTAACTCCACTGGTAAACCTGCTTGCTTAGCACGCATGCCTGCATAAGCGGCAATGCTTTGTGCCATCAATTCAATGCCTAAATACGCAGGGTAGCTGCCATCTTCTTGGTTAAATAAACCATTATTTTTAACTATCACTTGCGTGGTGACTTGCTCTTCATCCCAGCTAATAATTTTATCCAGCAACATCATATTGCCGCTGTGTGGTACTAGCGCTGCAATAGCTTCGCTCATGGACGTACTCCTAAAATTAAGCTGGTGTTATTTCCGCCAAAGGCAAAAGAGTTGCTCATTAAACAATCCAATTGATAACTATTTTGCTCTTCTATTAATGCTATTGGTGGCATACTGCTATCGGCTTGCCCGTCCCATTTATGCATAGGTAACGCACGGTTCGGATTATACTTTTCAGCCAAACTCAGCCAACAAAAAGCTGCTTCTAATGCACCCGCCGCACCTAATGTGTGTCCTGTTAAGGCTTTTGTGGATGAACACAGCATAGGCTGCGCAAATACCTGCTGTAGCGCCCGACTTTCCATAGCATCGTTATGTGTAGTCGCAGTCCCATGTAAATTAATATAGGAAATCTCTGGCGCCGTTAATTGAGCATCCTGCAAGGCATGTTGCATCGCTAAAGCTGCACCTTTGCCATTAGGTTCTGGTGCGGAAATATGGTATGCATCAGAACTAGCGCCAGCACCCAGCAAACTAATAGAAGACTCTGTCACTGGTGTTTTAGTCATTAAAAATACAGCCGCACCTTCACCAATATTAATACCATTACGGTTAGCCGAAAATGGATTACAAATCCCTGTAGTGCTTAGTGCTTCTAAACTGTAAAAGCCATTTAAGGTTAAGCGACATAAGCTATCGACACCACCACAAATCACCGCATCACATAAATCTGCAGCTAATAAACTTTTTGCGCTAATCAAAGCACGAGCACCTGAAGTGCAGGCAGTCGATACACTAAAACTTGGACCATGCAAAGCATAGTGATGACTAATAAAACGCGCAGGATCTACCAGCATTTGCTGGTGGTAATCATAGGTTTTAGGTAGTTGTCCTTGTTGCTGATAGCTTGCAATGTGCAACCCAGCTTCATGGATGCCGCTGGTACTCGTGCCCATAACAACCGCAATACGTTGGGCCCCCCAAAGACTAATGGCGTGCTGTATTTGACTGTCAATTTGCAACAACGCTTGTAATAACAAACGATTATTGCGTGTATTAAATAGAGGCAAATGCTCTAAGCTAGGCAGCTCGGCGAGCACTTGCCCTACGATCAAGCATTTTTCAGGCACCCAGTTTTCTACAGGTAACATGCCATGCTGTGCGCCTTGCCATAAACCCTGCGCAACCGTAGCCTTGTCTGCACCTAATGCACAGTTAAGTCCTAATGCTGATAAATACGCGCTCATTGCATATCCATTGGTCTTACGGTTAATACACTGGCATCAGAAAACTCAATCATGAATGCGCCTTTCTCTAAATAACTGACCAACCAAAAATTCTCTAAGGTACGTTGCATCGGGTTCAAATACAGATCAGCGTATACTTTTGTGGCCTTTGTGGTGTCGAGTAAGGCGAACAAGACTGCATGTAACCAACTCATTGCCTGCGCATTCGGCGGCAATAAGCCTTCAGCCTGCCATTGCTTGCCTACTAATTGCTGGCGCAACACAGGAATACCAATAGGATCAAACAGCGACCAGCGGCTGGTATCTTGTTGCTGCTGAATCACCAACAAGTACTGTTCATCTATTTGTCCTGCTTTTTCCCATGTTAATTGCAAGCTAGTTGCCGCTGTGGATAACACTGGATTCGGTGCTTGCTGTAATACGGGTAACTGCTTAGCACACGCACTAAGCACTAAGCAGATCAGCCCTAAATAGCATGCCTTTAATAATGAACTCATGAATCTGCACGACAAATTTCAGCCAACACGTTTAACCGACGTTTGTGTTCAGCTACATAAGGATTTTTTGTATCCCATGCATAACCTGCCAGAATCGAACAAATCATACGACGGATTTCAAATTGGGTGTTTTTGTAATAAATCACATCTTGGAAACGACCGTCGTACCAACCTTCAACATAGGTTCTAAAGGTTTCTACGCCCAATTTTAACTGTTCTGAGAAGTCTTGTTCCCAATTGACGGCTTGGCCTTTGAACTGCTGATCTAACAAATTCGCTGCCATGCTGGAGGAGCGCATACCAATGGTAACACCTGAAGAAAACACTGGATCTAAAAACTCAGCAGCATTACCCAACAAAGCAAAATTTTTGCCATAGAGTTTTTTCACATTCGCTGAGTAACCTACCAAGGTTCTAAATGGATTACTCCACTGCGCATTTTTAAAGATACGGCGCAAATTAGGCGCTTCATTAACAAATTGTTTTAGGCAAGCTTCTAAAGCTTCAGGGTAATTTTTAAAACGATCTAACTCGCCAACCACGCCTAAGGAAGTAACGCCGTCACTAAATGGAATGCTCCAAAACCACACATCACGATACGTTGGATGAGTAGTAATTAGAATTTTCTCGCGGTTAAATTGTGGATCATCAATACGATCTACCACATGGGTGAATACTGCTTTACGCACGGCTAATGATGATGGTGTTTCTAAATCCAACAAACGTGGTAATACACGACCATAACCACTGGCATCTAACACAAAATCAGACTGTACTTGGTACAGTTCGCCATTGTGTTTTTTAACCGTTAATACTGGGCGTTGCTGGTTAAAATCGCCATCCATAATTTCTTCTTGGTAGCGAATTTCTACGCCTTGTTTTTCTGCTTCGTCAGCTAATAACTTATCAAATTCACCGCGCTTAACTTGGAAAGTTGAGGTTTTACCTTGCGTAAATTGATCACGAAAATCAATTTCTACATAACGATCATCACCCCAGCCAAACGCCGCGCCGTGTTTTACTTGGTAACCTGCTTGTTGCACAGCCTCTAACATGCCCGCTTCTTCAATAAAATCAAGGCAATGAGATAGCAAACTTTCACCAATACAAAAACGTGGGAATTGCTGCTTTTCTATTACTAAAACGTCATAACCTTTACGTTTTAAAATAGCCGCCGCAATAGATCCTGAAGGACCTGCACCAATCACAACAACTTTACGTTGCTCTAGAGTTAGTTCCACATTATTTCCTTAATGTTTTATGAACATTAGTCGCTTTTGCTGCCAATGCAGCAGGTTATTTATAATTAACAATGAACACTCATTGCTAATGACTTACACCGCTGCCACGGGTTTGCCTCTATAAGCCCAAGGGGAAAATAAAAAGCAAAACAACAAACCAAGGGTGACAGCAATACCAAAACTACTCACCACAGGTGTTGATGAAACACCTAATAAACCAAAAGACAACCATGTTGTAACGGCTGCCAAAAAAGTACCTAATAAGCTCACAGCAGCACCGCCAACGCCTTCATACATAATGATGGCGTAATCCACCCCAATGGCGGTGACCAGCAATAAACCAAACAAACTAAATAAGGTTAGGGTTTGTCCCATCCAACCTAAACAAGCGGCGGCTACTACTGCGGCGCATAAAGAAACACCCACAGTGACCAAAGCACCACGGACACCTAAGGCAAAGCTCAGAACAATAAGTATCAATACGCTTGAGATGATTTTTAGTTCAATGGCAGTAGTTTGTGCTTGCTTAAATAATTGGTTCAATTCAGCAGGGCGATCAACCCAAGTAACACCATCAATACCCGTAGCAAGAGCGGCAAGGTCATCTAATTGCTTAACACCTTGCAAGCTAACCATGCTGGCAAAGCTGCCGTCGTCTTGTTGTAGCCATAAATTACGCCACGGCTCAGCAAAGCTATTTTGTAATACCGCTTGGCTATCACGTTCAGGCAATTGACTTAGTTGCTGCAATTCATAAGTTAATAATTCAGGTGCAATCCCTACATCTACTAATCCTGCAAATTGCTCAGCTGACAAATTGGCAGTTACCTGTTGCAAGCTAGGTGATCCAACTTTTCCGGCTAGTAATTGGTTAGGTGCCATATAACTAGTTAGATACTGTTGTTGAATAGCGTGATCTAGTTGATCAGTGATTTGTTGTAACCGACTAAACAGCAAAGCTTCGCTGTCGGCTCTGACCAAAAAGAACTGGCTGGTTGGCTGGTAACCTGTAATTTGTCCGATTTGCTGCGCCTGCGTTAATAAATTTGCTTCAGGATTGACCCAAGCACGCAAATCATCTTTCACCTGCAAATGCCACAAACCACCCAAAGTAAAAATAATTAATGCCAGCGCCAGCGTTACATTGCTCACTTTACTTAGTAAATGAGCGCGAATATCTAATAGCCATTGCATTATTTTCACAGGTGTAGAAGACAAGTGCATTTGGTGTGCTTGGAATAACCAAGGCAACAAACACACGGTAGTTAAGTAGGCTGCCAATAAACCTGCCACAGAAAACACTGCCACTTGGGTTAACGCAGGAAATGGCGTAAAGGCTAAAGCTAAATAGCCGATAGCGTTGGTAATCACACCTAAGGTTAAACCTGACAGTGTTGCTTGAAGCACACCCCAACTATCCCACTGATTATCGCGCCATGCTTTAGATAAATAATGCAGCGGAAAATCAATAGTGACACCAATTAAGCTAGCGCCCAAGACCAAGGTCATTACATGAATTTTTCCAAACAGCAAAACGCACAAGGTAACACCCACCCACATACCTAAAATAGCAGGTAAAAAGGCTAATAAACTGCGTATACTGCGAAATAACAGCACTATTAACAACAAAGCGCCTATGGTTGAAATACCACCTATCCATTGCATCTCGGTAGATGCCTGGGCTTGTCCTGAAGCAGCAAAGAGTAATCCACTGCTGGCTAATAAGGTGAGATTTTGGCTGGCTAGTTGTTGACGAATCAACTCAACTTGCTGCGCTACGGCTAATGATAAATTGCCATTAAACGCCGTATCTTTAGTACTCGCACGAATCAGCGCCCAACGAACGCCTTGTTCATCTAATGCGTATAAATGCCCTTGCAAATCAACCTGTACTTTAGAATCAGGTTGTAAGTGCTGCTGAATACGTAAACTAATGCCAAGCCAATCTTGTTCTGGACGCACCAAGCTAAAACCTTGAATAGGATCAAACAACTGCTCAATACGTTGCTGAGCAAATAACTCAGGATTATTGGCTAATAATTGACGATCTGTCAGTGGCAATAACGCTGCACGGTCTGTTAGCAACTCTTGGCGCAATTGATCAAGATTTTGCGTTACTGTGCTTTGTACATGGGCAAATAAACCACTGTGCTCCAATTGTTGTTTAACCCAATCAAGCTGTGTTGCATCAGCAGCATCGGGCTGTTGAATAAGGAGTATAAGTTCTTTATCTAAGGGGGCTTGCATCTGTTGCTGTGCTTGCAACTGCACAGGATCAAGTGTTCCTTTGGGTAAAATATCTAATAAGCTGGCGCTAATAGGTGCGCCATTGCGCCACTGCCAAGCCGTTAGCCCAAGCAATGTGGTAACAAATACCATAAAGCCAATCAATAAGCGCTTCTTACACGCCGAAGTCATGCTGTTCATTGCTTAGTAACTGTTGATCTGGTTGACTGTTGATAAAACGCAGTACAGTTTTATCGCCCTGAACTTCATGTAATTTAATGCTGGAAACCAGTTGCCCACCTTCAATTTCAATCTGCTGAAAAATCTGTTTTAAAAATACTGAGCGGGGCGTAAGGAGTAATCTCCAGTTATCTGTAGTGCCTGTTAGGGTTAAATCAAAATCTTGTTGCAAACCACTACGGTCACCTTGCAGCACTGCTAAAAAAATACGGCTTTGGCGGGCAACTGTTTCTTGTTTATTCTGTATTTGCCAGCCATCAGGTGTATTTAAGGCAACACCTTTGCCATTAATACGGTATTGCTTGCTAATAGGTTTGCTTAAAAACCACAGCAAGCCTTGTTGTTTAGATAGCACATAATTGCCTTGGCTTTTAAGTGGCATTGGCAAATCGCGTAGGTATTTTTCTTGAGCAAAATCGCCACGTATCACTTGTGCTTGGCTTAGTTGCGTTTCTAATTCATCTAAACTAAATGCACAACTTAACTGGCTAAAAATACTTAAACTCAGCAGTGCTATCCAATATCTCATGTGAGGGCTTGCTCCACTGCTTGCACAAAAATAGCAGGGCATTGAAATTGCATTTCGCGTGACTCCATATGCACTGCAACCTGTGTTGATGAACCACGCGTAAGCCGCGTTCCTGTGGCTTCATCAACCACTAAATAGTTGATGACTAAACGATTTTCCCACTCAATTAAGTCTGCAATAATTTTAATTTTCTGCCCAAAAACAGCCCAGTGCACATAGCGCACTTGCAAGTCAACCACAGGCCACGCATAGCCTGAGTCGCGCATTTGTGTGTAGTTATGGCCAATTTTATTTAATAGCGCACAACGGGCGACTTCGAAATATTTGACGTAATTGCCGTGCCAAACTACATCCATTGAGTCCACATCAAAGAATGCTACTTCAAGGCTCACTTCTGCTTGCAACACGCCTTTCTTACGCATAAAGACTCCATTTCTGCTGACGAATTAAAGCCACGCATAATCGTAGCTCTGGTTCTAAAACGCGGTCATGTTCTAGCACTGCAAAATCATCATTCAATTGTTGATACATACTTTGTAGCGCTGGTGACAGTTGGCACTGAGCTTGCTGACTACGCAGCCAAATAGCTTGCTTAGCAGCCAGTAAAGTAGCAGCTACAACTTGTTCGGCTAATTCTAAGCTACGGCGTGCATCGCGTGCGGCAATAGTGCCCATGCTGACTTTATCTTGGTTATGGCATTCGGTAGAGCGTGAAAAGACACTAGCAGGCAAGGTATTTTTCAGGGCTTCAGCAGTCCATGCGCTGACTGCAATCTGCACCGCTTTAAAACCATGATTTAACATAGCAACCGCTTGAGGTGCACCCGATAAGTTGCTTGGCAAACCATGGTTATAGCGCTGGTCAACCAACAAAGCGAGTTGTCGATCTAATAGATCACTCAGATTACCTATAAGGTTTTTCATACTGTCCATTGCAAATGCAATATGCCCGCCATAAAAGTGACCACCATGCAAAATACGTTGCTGTTGTGCATCTATAATTGGGTTGTCATTGGCGCTATTGAGCTCTGTTTCAATAAAGCGTCGCAGCCAATCTAAACTATCTGCCAATACACCCAGAACATGCGGGGCGCAGCGAATAGAATAACGATCTTGCAAACGATGGAGATGACCTAAGCCATTGTCTTGCACATTCAATTCTGGAGCAGCCAAGTCTTCGCGAATCCACGCTGCCACTTGCATCTGCCCTAAATGTGGTTTGGCATTAAATAATGCTTCACTAAAATGGTCGCTATTGCTTTGCAATGCCACAGCGTTCATCGCCGTAATGCGCGTTGCCAGTTTTAATAAGTACTCACCACGGGAAAATACATGGCAGGCAATCCCCGTCATTACCGCAGTGCCATTCATTATGGCTAACGCTTCTTTTGGACGTAGCTTAAGTGGCTGCCAACCTAAATCACGATGTACATCTGCACTTTTGCAAACCTTTCCTTGATATAACACATCACGCTCGCCTGATAAGGCGGCTGCCACATAAGATAAAGGCGTAAGGTCGCCACTTGCCCCCACTGAACCTTCTTCAGGAATTAGCGGTAAAATATCCTGCTGTAAAAAAGCCGTTAACCGCTCTAACAACTCCCAACGCACGCCAGACATACCAAAACACAATGACTGTAAACGTACCGCTAAAACGGCACGCGTTTCTTCTGCACTGAGTATTTGTCCCATACCGCAACCGTGGAAGGTATAAAGATGCTTAGGCAACGCTTCTACTTGCTCTAATGGAACAGGCACTACGCAAGAGTCGCCATAACCTGTAGTAACGCCATACACCACGCCTTCATGGTCTAACAAACTGTCTAAATACGCGGCACCTTGACGAATAAAGGCAATATATGACGCATCATTTTGTAAGCGTACAGTAGTTTTTTTGGTTGATAAGGCGATGACTTGTTCAATCGTCAATGGTTGACGACCAAACACAACTTCATTGATTGACGGATTCATGGCGTTTCCAAAAAGGATAAAAGTTAAACCACTGATCGGGCGCTTGTTCACAATGCACCGCAAGCCGATCAGCAAAAGCTTGTGCAGCTTGAGTAATAGACTGTTCTCGGGTTTTACGCGTCCAACTTAGCTGTTCTAAAAAAGGTTCCATAATGACGTGGTAGCGACCTTGTTTTTTCAAACAAAACACTAAGCTCACTGGGCATTTTAAAATGCCTGCTAATAGCCAAGGACCTTGCGGTAGTGCAGCTTTTTTACCTAAGAAATCAACCTCAACCATGCGACCTTGATTCAGCGGAATACGATCGCCTGCAATGGCCAACCACTCGCCTCGCTCTAGGCGTTCGGTTAATTGCAGCATAGTTGCAGCGTCTAATTCGCTGACCTGAATGAGGCGCATACGTTGCGCACCTGCTTCACCTAATAATTTATTAAAGTGTTCAGCATGACGGGTGTGTACTAGCACATTCATTTGCACTTCTTGGCTAATTTCAGCTAATGCACGGCAAATTTCTAAATTGCCTAGATGTGAGCCTACTAATAATTGCCCACGTGCTTGTTTATTACGCGTTGCTTGGCGAATGGCGGTTTGATCTTCAATCTGTACTGTGGATAAGTTAATTCGTCCATGCCATACATCGAACTTATCTAAAATAGAGTCTGCAAATGCCAAAAATTGCTTATAAGTTTTCTTTTTACTTGGCTGTAATGCGGGGTTATCAGTGGCAGTGGCTAGGTTCTGATAAAATTCTGTAATGCTACGGCGAGCGGTTTTACCTGTGAGGAAAAAATACAACACTATGCTGTACAGCACAGGACTAATAACACGGCGGCCAAAAACTCGAGTTAGCCACAGCGTTAATCGCATAAAAACTAAACTTCCGCGTTCTTGTTGAGCTGCCCAGTGCTTAGAATCCATGGCTAATTTTTCTCCGTAGTAAGCGCGGGCTGCGCCATAACATGCCAAAAAACAAGCGGGCATGCATTTTAGAAATCAACAGGTTATCTAAACCTGCTTTAAAATGCGAAACGCCATCTTCAGGATAATGGACCTTAGTTTGCAGCCATAACATGGGTTGGTTATCCCAGCTTAAACGCACCAGAATTTCAATATCAAAATCCATGCGTTTACCTAACTGTACTTTATCTAACAAAGCTACAGTGCTGGCTAACGGATACACACGAAAACCGCACATAGAATCTTTAATACTTAGCGACAGCGTATTTATCCATACCCAAACATGGGTGATATAACGAGCGTATAAGCGACCCTTTGGCACAGATTCATCATAGCGTGGATAACCACAGATAACGCTAGTTTGGTGCTGTTCGGCTATCGTCATAAATCGCTGCACATCATTCACATCGTGCTGACCATCAGCATCAACCTGCAATGCATGGCTGTAACCTAGTCGTAACGCTTCACGCAGCCCAGCCATCACAGCGCCGCCCTTGCCTTGGTTGTGTGCTAGCTCAGTTAAGTGTATTAAAGGTTGTTCTGCCAATTTACGCATAACCTGTGTGCATTGCGCGTTTGAACCATCATTCACTAGAACGCAAGGAATATTTTTACCCACAAGCGCAGCAACAACCTTAACTAATGGCTTTTCATGGTTATACACAGGAATAACCACAGTTAACTTAAACGTCACTGGCATGCCCTAACAACAAACGACCAGATGCGTAGTTTTTGTCGTTATTACTGTAACTAAAATACAGCTTGGCTTTATCTCGGTCATACCGTAAATCTAGCTGTACAACATCGGCAGGACGCATAAGCTGTTGAAACTTAATAACTTCCATACCTAAAAAGAGTGGTGGTAAATCGCTTATCAATTGCTGTGCTAGCTGCTGTGCCCATGCAATTTGAACTACGCCTGGCACTACGGGGGCTTGCGCAAAGTGTCCAGTAAAACAGGCGAGATCTAACGGCACACTTAAACTGAGTTGCTGTTGCCCATCAACTTGAGTACAGGTTAATACCATTGGCTGTTTAGTTTGTTCTGCTGCCAGTAGTTGATTAATTTGTGCTTGGCCCAGTTTGCTTTGGCTATTGCTGGGTAGATGTTCAAATAAACGCCAGCGCCGTGGTAAGGCTAAGGCTTCACAGTAATCTGTTAAATGTTGGCGTAATTGCGCAATCACTGCTTTGCGCCCTTGGTTACGTAAAGCGTGAATGCCTTGTGCATTCAACGCTACTAATGCACCTAAAAAAGCACGTTGCTCTTGCACCACACCTAAACGGGCTTCGATTATCCACGGATGTTTAGCTAAAGCCTGTTCTAAATAAGGCAAAGAAACTCGTTTTTCTTCCAGCTTAACTAAGCGATCTAAACGCCCAAGCAAGGTAAATTGGTTACCACTTAACTCAACCGCATCATTGGTTTGTTCAACCTTTTGCGCCAGCCAAGGCGAACTCACTTTGAGTGCGCCGCGCTCATCTTGGCTTAACTTAACCTTAGGCAAAGCTTCCCAACTCGTATTGCCTTGTTTAAAGGCAATACCACCTGTTTCAGAACTGCCATAAATTTCCGTTGGATAAAAATCTAGTTGTTGATAAATAGCGGTCGCGCAATCTTGTACAAGTGGACCGCCTGAGGAAAAAATAAGGCGGACTTGTTTGAGTAATTGCCAATTTAAATTAGCACTCATTCTTTTCAGTAACGCTGGGCTAGTAACCCACACGACAGGACGATTTGCCGCAATCAAGGCTTGGGTTTGCTGTTGCAAATCTTCTGGAAAAGGTAATGGCTGTGAATAAAAGTCGCGTCCAGCACACATCGGCCAAATTACACGAAATAACAAACCATAAATATGCTGGCTAATAACGCTGCCTAAAACTACTGCATTACTTAACTGAGCGCCCCAAACTTTTTCTAAAACAATAACTTCTTGCTGTAATTGATTAAGTGATTTGTTAATTAATTTAGGCTCGCCTGTTGAACCTGAAGTACAAATAGTAAGCAATGGCGCATCAAGATTTAGTTTTTTGGGTTTTAACGTTAGCGCTACACTGGCAAGCGCAGGCTCTACAATTAGGCTTTGTAGCTGCTCACCAGTGTTAATCCACATATCAATCTTATTGTTTAATTGTGCTTGGCTTTGTGCTTGCTCATCACTGGGTAAATAAACTTTTACCCCTGCTCGCCATGCTGCCAATAAAGCAATCGCTAATAATTGTGCATCACGTAAATACAGCGCAACTTTTTTAATGCCTGCTTGTCTAAGCCCAGCCGCCATCATTAATGCTTGCTGCTGTCGATATTTTTGTTGTTCGCTGGCCTGTTCAGGCACATTGACTAAATTGGCTAAATCAATCCACTGCATGTTTTCTAACCCAACGTCGGGCTGTCCATTCCCCGATAAACAAAATTCCCATAGCGATATATGCAATAAAACCGTTGTATAACGTCCACCATGTTAAAGGTGCATATAACGCTAAAAGTGTGGCAATACTGCCGTTAATAATAAAAAAACCAATCCAAACTTTAGTAACAACGCGCGTATAACGCACGCCAGAAGCAGGCAAGTTCGGTTCAGATAAACGTGCTAAGCGCTCAATAATGGGTGGTCCGTAAAATAAACTTAAACTAAATAACAGGCACATTAGGCTATTAATAAATACAGGATACCAATACAGCGCTTGTTGGTTATCTAACAGTACTAAAGCAACACAGAAAAACAAGGCGCCCCAAGCGATAAAGCGTTGGTTGCTGGTGTTAGGTTGAATAAGCGCACGAACTAACCAAATACCTGCCAATAGTAGGGCAAACCAACGCACTGAAAAGTGCTCTATCCCAAAATAAACCAGAAATGGGTACGTTAGCCCTACTACTACTAATAGTAGGTTAATTAAACCTTTAAGCGTGTTCACTGTTAGCAAGTTTATAAATTGCTTCAACTACATCTTGTACAGTACGCACAGCTTTAAATTCTTCTGGCTTAATTTTTTTGCCTACTTTACGGTTTAAGTGGTCAATTAAATCAATAGCATCAATGCTATCAATTTCTAAATCTTGATATAGATTGGCCTCTAACGCCACTTTATCTTCAGGAAGCTCAAACAGTTCAACTAAGGTGCTTTGTAATTCTTTAAAAATTTCTTCACGTGTTTGCATTTATAGCTCCTTAAATACTTTGCTGCTGGCGAATAAAGTTTGCCAAGCTGGTGACATTCGCAAAGTATTTACGAACATCTTTTGATTCAGCATCAATTTTTACATTGAATTGTTTTTGTATGGCTAAACCCAATTCCAAAGCATCTACAGAATCTAGACCTAAGCCATCACCGAATAAGGCCTCTTCTGAAGAAATATCTTCAATGCTGATATCTTCTAAACCTAGCGAATCAATGATCAATTGTTTGATCTGTATTTCTAATTGACTCATGCTGGGTCAACTCCTTTAAAAAATAATCATGTAAATAGGTATTTAATTGGCGTGATGCTTTAGGCATGTTGTTGCTTTGCAAAAAATCATTCGGATTAATATCTTCACCAACTTCAATTGTAAAATGCACACGGCGCGCAGGGATTTTATACCAAGGTTCAGCTTTGGTCAGTGTTGTAGGTGACACATTAATCAACACTGGAGTAATTACCCGTGCTCCTTTTAATGCAATAGACGCAGCCCCTCGGTGAAACTCAGGCGCTTTACCAGGTGTAGTGCGTGTTCCTTCAGGGAATATAATTAATGTTTGTCCTTGCTGGAGCACTTGCACAGATTCATCAAACATTTCAATACTGCCATTATTACTGATGTAATTAGCAGCGCGTACTGGTCCTCGCATAAATGGGTTATGCCAAATACTTTGTTTTACAATGCAATTAGCATTTTTTACTTGCGCAATAATAAGTACCACATCAATTAATGATGGGTGATTAGCAATAATCATTTGCCCCGGCTGACCTAAACGTTCAGCACCTTTTAAGTCATAAAACAACACACCAGAACAATTCATAAAACCAACAAAAAACTTAAAGGTTTTATGCACTGCTAAGCGGCAGTAAGCTTGCTTTTTTTGTTGGTCTTTTACGCACAAATGAATCAGTGGAAACACTACTATACGTAAAATTAATCCGCCTATACCAAATAAGCTAAAACTTAAGGCTGTTGCAAATAATCGCCACACATAAGGAGGATTATAGTGCTGGGCTACACCTTCCTTTGCCAATTCCATGTCCGTAACTCAGTCGATGTTGTTAGTTGTTGTTGCCCCAATAAAAATTGCAACAACGCTAATAAATAAGGCCCTTGTCCTTTGTGTATGCTAGGTGCACTCCAATTTAATTGGTAATCACTACCTGCCTCTAAAACCAATGCAAGTGCATAGGGAAATTCTGCATCTTTAACCCAGCGCTGATAGAGCGCAGGCTGCACATCTTCTGCAATAACAACCAGCACACTGGTAGCGCCTTGATTCAATAACAATTGAGCTTCTAATACCGCGCTTTCTAATACATCTTCTGCCGTAGCGATAGCAATCATTGGCTGCGGATCTTCACGCAGAATTGACCACAAACCTGTAATTGCATTGTGCACTGAAAGGCTAAACTGCATAGGCGACAAATCTTCCCGCCGCCCCACACTCTCTAGCAACTCTAAATTGCGTTGATTTTCGCCATGCTGTGAAGCAAACACCAATGGCTGACTTTGTTTAAGGTCTAATAAATGCCATGCAGCTGCAAACACCATACGTGCCATTGGGCTTAAACGACGACGTTGCATGGCAGGTAGATAGCTCGCATCCGCACACAACGCAGGATCAGTTACTATGCGTTGGTCAACGGGTAATTGCTCTGCTAACGCAGGAACTAAAGCTCTCCAGTGCTTAATATTGAACTGCACAGCAGTCACCTTAATTTAAACAATTAAATATGTTACCAAATTTTTCATTAATTTGGCGAGCCTACTCAAATACGTAATGCATAACTTGCACACATTTTAGTCGCAGCTAAATCACAGGTTATTTACAAGTTACTCACATCCAAGTAATGATACAGGCATACAGAACTACAAATATTGATAAGGAGAGTGATAAATGAGTTTTTTAGTGCTCATGCTCACTATCATTTTAGAAAAACTTTCTCACATACGCAGTGAAATACAAAAAGATAGCTGGTGGTTTGCTTTGCAAACACGCTGCACTGTGCTTTTTACTAAAACACCTTGGCTGGCTTTGTTTTTATCCCTTGCGGTAGCACTGGTTCCGCTAAGTATAATTTTTTACTTTTCTTCCTCTATTTTTTATGGATTGCTGCTCTTACCTCTGCATTTAGTCATAGTCCTTTACAGCATAGGTCGAACAGATATTAAAAAAAACCTCGGCTCGTTTCGTGATGCATGGCGTAGACAAGATAAAACAGGAGCTATGCTATCTGCACAACGTGATTTAGAAATCTATGTTGAGCACGACAAAGACCTATTCATTGCTGTTCAGCAGTACATGTCATGGAAAGCCTATCAAGGCTTTTTCAGCGTTATTTTTTATTACTGCCTATTTGGCCCAATTGTTGCGCTAACATACCGCTTATTAGTACTCACAGCAGAGCAAAGCAGGCACCCTCAACTTGCTGAAAAAGCTCGCTTTTTATTACATTCACTTGACTGGATTCCAGTACGCTTACTAGGTCTTACCTTTGCGCTAATGGGTAATTTCTCAGCTGTTAGTAAAAATATAATGCATAACATATTAAGCATTGAAATCAGTGCTGCTTCTTATATTGGTCAGTCTTCACGCGCCGCAGCTGACATTAATGACAATCAACAAATAGACGTTCTTGATCAACTTTGGCAGCTACTGGTTCGTAGCGCTATGTTTTGGTACATCGTTGTGGCTTTTTTCACTTTATATAGCTGGTAATAAACCCTGTGAATAACTCAAGCTAAGCTAAGTGCTTAATTCTGTGTGTAACTTGTCTTTTTCTTAGTTTGTGTATAACTGCTAGAGTTATTCACAGCTTAAAAAATGCATTCAAACAACTAATAGGCCTTTTTAGAACAGAGTTTAATACCTTACAACTAATTGAAAAATATAGATTTTATGATGTTATACACAGAAAACAGCTTAGCTAATACATAATAAAAATAACTAAACAGATAAATATATTTTCATTTTTATATTTTTGTTTACGCCTATTTTCTGTAAAACTGTTGGTCGATTTTATGCGATAAATGTCAAGTCAAAGGCGTGTAATAATTGACCTTAGGCTCAGGTTTCAATAGAATCGCCGATCTATTTAGTTTGGGGACCACTTAGGGACCCATTGCCCAAAGAAGTCACCAGGTACAAAAAAATGAAACGTACATTTCAACCAAGCGTAATTAAACGTGCTCGTAACCACGGCTTCCGTGCTCGTATGGCTACTAAAAATGGTCGTGCAGTATTAGCTCGTCGTCGTGCTAAAGGCCGTAAACGTCTGAGCGCTTAATACTCGGAACATACAGTGAGTTTCAGCTTTGAAAGACATAAGCGTCTACTGAGCGCTGGTCAATTTAAAGCTGTATTTGACTCAGCTGATGGCAGGGTTCCTGGCCGAAGTGTTTTGGTCCTTGCTCGCGAAAACCGGCTTGAGTACCCACGTCTTGGGCTGGTTATCGGTAAAAAAAGCGTAAAGCTTGCTGTTCAGCGCAACCGCATAAAACGCCAGATACGCCAATCATTTCGTTTACAACAAGCTCAACTGCAAGGTTGGGATATTGTCGTAATTGCGAAAAAAGGGCTTGCAGATTTAGAAAACTCACAATTAGAGCAGCAATTTGCCAAAATCTGGAAGCGTTTGCTAAAGCAATCGAAAAACGTTGAAGGTGAATAACCAATGAAAAAATTGGTTTTGCTTCCTATCCGCTTTTACCAATATGCGATTAGCCCAATGATGGCTAGTCACTGTCGTTTTTACCCTAGCTGTTCATGTTACGCTGTTGAAGCTATTGAACAACATGGTGTTTTACGTGGTAGTTGGCTCACTGTACGTCGTTTAGGGCGTTGCCATCCTTGGAATGCCGGTGGTTATGATCCGGTACCTCCATCATCTTCATCATCTACGGCTAAATAATCATGGATATCCAAAGAACGATACTTATCGTCGCCTTGGCTGTGGTTTCGTACGTTATGGTTCTAAAATGGAACGAAGACTACGACAAACCGCAAGCAGTTCAGTCGAACCCTGTGGCAACGCAACAATCAACATCAGATATACCTACTGCTAGCAACACAGCAAGTAATAACGATGATGTTCCTACTGCTATTAATAGCAGTGATACGCCAGTAGCGGTGGCAAATACAGTTGTTAGTGATAATTTAATTACAGTAAAAACTGACATCATGTCGATCAAAATTGATCCACGTGGTGGTGATATTGTTGATAACGATTTGTTGCTTTATGCAATGAATAAATCTCAGCCAGATATCCCGTTTAAACTACTTGAAAATAACACAGCACGTTTATATGTCGCACAAAGTGGTTTAGTAGGTACTAATGGCCCTGATGCAACGATAAAGGGGCGCCCACTTTATAGTACAACGCAATCCAGCTACCAACTCGTAGATGGTCAAGACCAATTAGTGGTTGATCTTACTTTAAGTAAAGATGGCGTTAACTATATCAAGCGCTTTACCTTTTATCGTGGTTTAGATAGCAGCTGCTCTGCCAAAAAAATAGCTGAACTACAAACCAGTTGCTTGAATAAAAAAGCGTATGAAGTTGATGTCAAATTCATCGTACAAAATACGTCAAGCCAAGCATGGAATGGTAATTTTTATACTCAAATTAAACGCGATAAATCAGGTGATCCATCAAGTGCAGGTGCTGCTAGCACTGCAACCTATCTAGGCGCCGCAGTTTGGACACCAAGTGAGCCTTACACCAAAATTAAAATGGGTACTATGGACGATAAAAACTTCTCTGAGAAAGTTCAGGGTGGTTGGGTCGCATGGCTACAACATTATTTCGTTACAGCTTGGGTTTCCGATAAAGATCAACACAACACAGTTACCACACGCAAAGACAATGCAGGTAATTATATTGTTGGCTTAATGAGCAACCAAGTTACTATTCCTGCAGGTCAAACAGCAGAAATGGGCGCTACGTTATACTCTGGTCCAAAAATTCAGAGCCACTTAAAAGAGTTATCCCCAGGTTTAGAGCTAACTGTTGATTACGGCTTCTTATGGTTCTTAGCTCAGCCTATTTTCTGGTTGTTAAATATTATCCACAGCCTCTTTGGTAACTGGGGTTGGTCGATTATTGGTTTAACTGTGTTAATTAAACTGATTTTCTTCCCATTATCAGCTGCTAGCTATCGCTCAATGGCACGTATGCGTGCAGTTGCACCAAAAATGCAAGCATTGAAAGAACAGTACGGTGATGATCGTCAGAAAATGTCGCAAGCGATGATGGAACTGTACAAAAAAGAAAAAATTAACCCACTTGGCGGTTGTTTACCTCTTTTACTACAGATGCCAGTATTTCTAGCCTTATATTGGGTATTACTAGAAAGCGTGGAAATGCGCCAAGCACCTTGGATGTTCTGGATTACAGACCTTTCAAGTAAAGATCCATTCTTTATTTTACCTATCATCATGGGCTTAAGTATGTTCGTACAGCAGCACTTAAACCCAACACCACCAGATCCAATGCAAGCTAAAGTGATGAAGCTACTGCCAATCATCTTTACCTTCTTCTTCTTGTGGTTCCCAGCAGGTCTAGTATTGTACTGGGTAGTGAATAACGTATTGTCTATTGCACAACAATGGGTTATTACACGAAAAATTGAAAAAGCCGCTGCTGAAAAAGCTCATTAGTAGACAGATGCGCTAAACTAAAACGCCCCTTTATTGGGGCGTTTTTCTATTTATCTGAAATATTGGAGCAACGCCATGCCTATTCATAAAGACACTATTGCTGCTATCGCAACTGCTCAAGGGCGCGGTGGTGTAGGTATTGTTCGTATTTCAGGGGTAAAGGCTTATGCTATTGGCCAACAAATTACTCAACGTGAATTAAAACCACGTTTTGCCCACTATGGACCTTTTTTCTCAGAAGCGGATTTAGCCATTGATGAAGGACTGGCGTTATTCTTCCCTAATCCTCATTCATTTACTGGCGAAGATATTGTAGAACTGCAAGGGCATGGCGGCCCTGTTGTGTTAGATATGTTACTACAACGTTGCATTGAATTAGGTGCACGCCTAGCTCGACCTGGTGAATTTAGCGAACGTGCTTTTTTAAATGACAAACTAGACCTAGCCCAAGCCGAAGCTATCGCTGACCTTATTGAAGCCAGTTCTACCCAAGCAGCACAAAACGCCTTACGTTCATTACAAGGTGTATTTTCTAAACGTGTACATGCACTTACAGAACAACTTATTGCTTTGCGTATTCATGTGGAAGCGGCCATTGATTTTCCAGAAGAGGAAATTGATTTCTTAGCCGATGGGCACATCTTAAGCTTATTAAACGACGTGCGCACTGAACTGGTAAATGTACTCAAAGAAGCAGGACAAGGTGCATTACTACGTGACGGCATGAATGTAGTTATTGCAGGTCGCCCTAATGCAGGCAAATCTAGCTTGCTAAATACCTTAGCTGGCTATGAAGCAGCGATTGTCACTGATATTGCAGGCACAACCCGTGATGTGCTGCGCGAACATATCCACATTGATGGCATGCCTGTGCATATCACAGATACTGCAGGTTTGCGTGACACCCAAGATCAAGTTGAGCAAATTGGCGTAGAACGTGCACTGAAAGCCATTGCAGATGCCGATCGAATTTTATTAGTGGTCGACAGTAACGCAGCAGAAGCCAGCAATCCTTTTGCTTTATGGCCAGAGTTTTTAGACAGTGCGCCTAACCCTGAAAAAGTAACACTGATTCGCAATAAAGCCGATTTATCAGGTGAAACTATTGGTATAGAACATAGCGCTGATGGCCATGCAACTATCACCTTATCCGCACGAAAAGGCGAAGCTAAAGGCATAGAGTTACTGCGTGAACATCTCAAGCAATGCATGGGCTTTCAACAAACTACCGAAAGCACCTTCAGCGCTCGCCGCCGTCATATAGATGCACTGCACCAAGCGCAAAAGCATCTTGATAATGGTCACAACCAATTAGTTAATGCCAGCGCAGGCGAACTTCTAGCAGAAGACCTACGCATGGCACAGCAAGCTCTAGGCGAAATTACAGGCGAATTTAGTGCTGATGACTTACTTGGACGGATTTTTTCGAGTTTTTGTATCGGGAAGTGAAGTAGCTCATCAATCAGAGAAACGTGGTAAAACCCTTCAAAACACATCAAAATAAGTAATTGTTTTTAATGGTTATTATTCATTTTTTGTTGCGAGGCGGTTTTACTGCATTTCACATGCTTTTGCTCCGCTTTGCTAAAAATTGATCCCTATTTACTCCCAGGTTAGAATTTTGGAGTAATGGGAGCAAAAAGGAGCGGAGATGAAGGTATCAGTAAACAAGCGTAATCCTAACTCGAAAGGGCTTCAGCAACTTAGACTGGTGTACTACTACGGTGTTGTTGAAGGGGATGTAATGGTTCACTAAAATGGAACACATTATTAGGCAGCTTTTAAGGTTCTTGCTTCATATTGGTCTGGAGCTAACTTGGTTATAAAATGGCTCTATATAATCAATGATATCTGCCACAGCTTGATGTCGATTCAAATATCTTCGATAGTTAATTCGTTCAGATTTCAAGCTTCTAAAAAAACGCTCAACCACTGCATTATCTAAACAATTACCTTTACGGCTCATACTGGCTGTTATTGAGTGATATTGAAGGCAAGACTGGAATGCTTCACTACTGTACTGACTGATAAGGCCTGACTTTCTCAGACACTTTTTTGATTCATAAAATACTGTTTTTCATAGTTCATTGGTGACACCCGCTGATTGTGCGTGTGCTTGCGTTTTGGATTGTAAAACATCTCAATGTAATGAAATATAGCCCGCCTTGCTTCTTCCCGTGTTTTGTATTGATGGCGGCGTATTGTTTCTTTTTTAAGGTTGCCAAAGAAACTTTCAGCAACTGCATTATCCCAACAATTGCCTCTGCGGCTCATGCTAGCTTCCATATTAAGTGAGCGGAGCAACTTCCTAAAATCACGGCTGCTGTATTGAGAGCCTTGATCCGAATGCAGCCACACAGTGCCTCCGGGCTTACGACGCCAGTAAGCAGCCATTAAAGCATCTTGAACCAGAGTGTCAGTCATCCGCTCAGACATCGACCAGCCAACAATGCTGCGTGCGAACAAGTCCATGACTACAGCCAAGAACAAGAAGCCTTCCTGGGTATGAATATAGGTGATATCGCTGACCCATCACTGGTTAGGTGCAGACACATTAAAAGCACGGTCGAGCGTGTTTGGTGCTGTGATATCAGGCTTACCGCTATAGTAGCCTTTAGGTCTTTTATAGCCGCGTTGCGCACAAATCTGCGCCAATCGCATTAATCTGAGTATTCGATCGCGCCCACACCAGCCTCAGCAAGATCAAGATGGATATTGCGATAGCCATAGTGTCCACCACTTGCCAGCCAATAGTGTTTAACCAAAGGCAGTAAGCGTTGATCATCCTTGTAACGCTTGCTCTCTGGCGTTTTACCCCAAGCGTAATAGCTGCTGTGATGAACACGCATCACCTTGCAAAGTAGGCGCACAGGATAACGGTGGCAACGAGATTTTATGAACGCGTACCGTTCTTTGACTCGCTGGCAAAGAACACGGCGGCCTCCTTTAAGATGTTGCGCTCTTGCTCAACACGCTTCAGTTCGCGCTTTAAACGGGCGATCTCAGCCTGTAAATCATTATCTTCCAGTCGTTTTTTAACCGGTTTGGAAAAGATCTTAATCCAGTTGTACAGTGTCTTATCACTGATGCCTAAGCGCTTAGCAACGTCTACAACAGCATAACCATGGAGGGTCACTTGGTTGACTGCTTCTTGCTTAAACTCATCTGAATAACGGTAGCCTTTGCTCATGTTTAACCCCTTATGGTTGTTCATCTTTTTACCATAAAAAGTGTCGGGGTTAGTCAGGCCTTATCAGATTGGACTATCTACTTTACAGCGTTGGGTACGTCAATATAAGAATGAGCAGCAAGGAATTACGCCTAAACCTTCTGCTATTACAGAAGAGCACAGGCGAATTCAGTAGCTTGAAGCAGAAAATAAACGATTACGCAGCGATAATGAATTATTAAAAAAGGCTTCAGCCTTCTTCGCCCAAGAAATGAGCAAAAACAAATGATGGTGCTGAAATTGAAGAAGGCAGGATTTAATACAGCTCAAGTTTGCCGTTGTCTAGCTATTAGTCGTCCCCGTTACTACCAACGAATAAAACCTAAACCTATAGATATACAACACACTAAATTAATAGCTAACCTGCGATATATCTATGCAAAACTGGATGCAGTCTATAGAAGTATGTAATCCCCCATTTTCCACAGTGCTCATCTGTAGAATTTAAGCTGCCTGTAATAGCTGCCTTGGCGGTACTCCTCCGATGCCAGTGTGAGGGCGTTCGTTGTTATAACTCCAAAGCCATTGTGTAGCAAGTTCTTGAGCCTGTTCAATGCTGTCAAAGATGTTTAAATCTAACCATTCATGACGCACTGTTCGGTTAAAACGCTCAACATAAGCATTCTGTGTCGGTTTGCCTGG